>JAATET010000013.1 GCA_015655545.1 Chthoniobacterales bacterium
GGTCGCGAAAAAAAGTTCCGACGGCATCAGCAGCCGCCTCAAGTTCGCATTGCAGTGCATCCTCGCCGCCGGCTTCACGCTCTTTTTCTGCACCGAGCCGAAAATGTGGGAGCAGGCGCAGGCACTCTACATGCCATTTTTCAAGGAGCCCGTGCTTACGCACCTCGGCTTTCTCACCTTCCTCTTCTACCTCGTCGTCATCGTCGGAACCTCGAACGCCGTGAATCTCACGGACGGCCTCGACGGCCTCGCCGCCGGCTGCAGCACGACCGTCGCCGCGACCTACGGCATGCTCGCCTACGTCGCCGCCACCGCCCCTGCCGCGCAATATCTGCAGATTCCCGAAGTCCCCGCCGCCGGCGAGCTCACCGTCCTCTGCCTCGCACTCGCCGGAGCCTGCCTCGGATTCCTCTGGTGGAACTGCTATCCCGCCCGCGTCTTCATGGGCGACACCGGATCCCTTGCCATCGGCGGCATGCTCGGCGCCGTCGCCATTTGCACGAAACAGGAGATCCTCCTCGTCATCGTCGGCGGCGTTTTCGTGATCGAGGCGATGTCGGTCATCCTCCAGGTCGCCAGCTTCAAATCCACCGGCAGGCGCATCTTCAAGATGTCGCCGATTCACCACCACTTCGAGCTCAGCGGCTGGAAGGAGAGCACGGTCATCGTCCGTTTCTGGATCATGTCCATTCTCTTCGCCCTGCTCGGCCTCGCAACGCTGAAACTCCGATGAATTTTCCTGAGTTCCAGATTCAAAAAAAATTTCCCGATCCGATGATCTACTCCGGAAAAAACGCGCTCGTCCTCGGTCTCGGCCACAGCGGCGAGGCCGCCGCCGCCTTGCTCAAGGAGGAAGGCGCGACAGTCACCGTGGCCGACAGCAGTGACAACGCCGCCGTGCGCGAAAAGGCCGCCAAACTCGAAGCGGCGGGCATTCGCGTGCTGCTCGGTCCCGCCGCGGATACCGACAAGGCGACCTACGATGTCTGCGTCCTCAGCCCCGGCATCGATCCGATCGTTCCGCTCGTCCAGAACGTCCTGTTCAAGCGCATCCCCATCATCGGCGAGCTCGAACTCGCCTTTCAGGAATGCTCCTGCCCTTGCGTGGCCATCACCGGCACGAATGGAAAAACCACGACCACCGAGCTGACGACCGCGATGCTTCAAGGCTGCGGCGTGCGCACCATGTCGAGCGGCAACATCGGCCTGCCCTTCGCCACCGCCGTGAGCCAGAGCGGCGAACTCGACGTCATGATTCTCGAGACCAGCTCGTTCCAGCTCGAGACGATCAAGCACTTCCGTCCCGCCGTCGCCGTGTGGCTGAATCTCAGCGCGAATCACCTCGACCGCTACAAAGACATCGAGGAATACCGCACCGCCAAACTCCGCATCTTCAAGGAGCAGAGCGTCGAGGACTTCGCCATCGTCAATGCGCGAGAATCCCTTCCGCCGCTCGCCGCGAAGAAGCTCACCTTCAGCGCCTACACCGAGGAGGCCGACTTCTTCCTGCGCGACGGCATTATCTGCTTCCGCGGCGAACCCGTGCTCGAGCAATCGCAGACGAAACTTCACGGCATCCACAACGCCGAAAACCTCATGGCCGCCCTCGCGATCGGCCACGCGCTGAATGTCGATTTCGAACGCATGTCCAACGCGGTGCTCGGCTACACGGCGCCTCCGCATCGTTGCGAATTCGTTCGCGATCTCGACGGCGTCCGCTGGATCAACGATTCGAAAGCCACGAACCTCGACGCCATGGAAAAGGCGATCCTCTCGCAGGGTCGTCCGCTCGTCCTCATCGCCGGCGGCAAGGACAAGGGCTTCGAATTCGACGACATCGCGCCGCTCGTGAAGGAACGCGTGCGCTCGACCGTCCTCATTGGAGAAATGAAAGACCGCATCGCCGCATCCTGGAGCAACACGCCGAGCCGGAAAGCCGCCACGCTCGATGAAGCCGTCTCGCTCGCCCGCGCCGCCGCCGAGTCCGGCGACGTCGTCCTCTTTTCGCCCGGCACGTCGTCGTTCGACATGTTTCGCAACTACGGCGAGCGCGGGAACCAATTCAAGGAAGCCGTCCACGCCCTGAGCTAAAAATCACTGCCAGAAAAAAACCAAATCACACCGTTCAACCAGCCAGCCAGAAAACCATGAAAATCAGACTGCCCGTTCGCAAGCCCGGTCCGCCGCTCAAACGGCCGCCGCAGCTCAAATTGAAAGCCAGCGTCGCCCGTTCCCGCCGCGCGCCGATCATCGAGGAAGAAGATTTCCTCGAGGAACCCGAACCGAACATGCGCCTCTCGCACGCCTTCGTCGTGGTGCTCGTGCTCCACGTCATCGCGGTCGCCGGCGTCTTCGCGTTCAACTCCATCAAGGCCAAGCAGGCGGATATTTTCTCCGCCATCAAGGACGAGCCCGCGAAATCCGCCGCCGCCACAGCCGCCGATACCGACATCGCCGCGGCCAGCGCGAGCAATCCGGCTCCGACGTCGAGCGCGCCGGTCGCCTCGACGAACAGCGTCGTCCCCGTGCAGCCGGCACCGCCGCCACCTCCCGCAGTCGCCGCCGCCCCGATGAAAAACGGCGCGAAAACGCACGAGCTGCAACCTGGCGAAACGCTCACCAAGGTGGCGGCCACCTACGGTGTCGGCATCGTCGATCTGGAAAAAGCGAACAACATCGCCGATCCGACGAAAATCCGGGCCGGCACCGTGTTGACTCTTCCCGCCGCGGCCAGTGCTCCCGCCGCCAAGCCAACCGTCGCGGCGCCTGTCGCCAAGATCCCCGAGCCGGAAAAAACCGCCGTCGCGAGCGGCGTGAAGGACTCCGGAAAAATCTACACGGTCGTCAAAGGCGACAACCCCGTGAAGATCGCCAAGCGCTTGAAGGTTTCCTACGCCGGCCTGCTGGCCCTCAACGGAAATTTCGATCCACGCAAATTGCAGATCGGCCAGAAATTGAAAATCCCGGCGTCCGCCAAATAGCCACAGACTCCGCCCTTGAGAGCATTCACCGCCATTCTGCAGCGTCATAGCATTCACATCCTCCTGCTCGTGATTGCAGGGCTTGTGACGCTCGGAATCGTCATGCTCTTCAGCACGAGCGCCTTCGCGCTGCAATCCCACGGAGACACCTATTATTTCGTGAAACGCCAATGCTTCTGGCTGGGCATCGGCCTTTGCGCCTGCACATTCGCGGCGATCGTGGACTACCATTTCTGGCAGAAATGGTGGTGGCTCGCTTTCGGCGGAGCGGTCCTTCTGCTCGCTCTCTGCTTCGCGCCGCACATCGGGCTGAAAATCAATGGCTCGCGCCGCTGGATCGGCATGGGCTTCGCGAATTTCCAGCCCAGCGAGCTCGCGAAGGTCGCGTCCATTTTCTTCCTCGCCTGGTGGTATGACCGCTACGCGCCGCGCACGCGGGAATTTTTCTTCGGCTTCGTCTTCCCGATCGCCGTCGTCTGCGTGCTCCTCGCGCTGATCGTCGTGGAAGTCGATCTCGGCGCCTCCGCGCTGATCGGAGCGGCCATGGTCGGCACGATGTTCGTCGCCGGCGCGAGCCTGCGCTATCTCGGCGCCTGCGCCGTCGTCGGCCTCGGCGGCATGCTGTTCATCGCCACGAAAATTCCCGAGCGCATGTCGCGCTTCCTCGCCTTCCTGCACCCCGAGCAATACCGCCTCACCGAAGGTCTCCAGCAATACCAGGCGCTCATCGCCATCGGCTCCGGCGGTGTCGACGGCCTCGGTCTCGGCAACGGCCGCCAGAAAATGCTCTACCTGCCCGAGGCCCACACCGACTTCATTTTTCCCATGATCGGCGAGGAGCTCGGCCTGGTCTTCACGCTGCTCATCGTCGCGAGCTACCTCGTGATTTGCATTTCCGGATTCATCGTCGCCATGAACGCGAAGGACCGCTTCGGCATGCTGCTCGGCTTCGGCTTCATCACCACGATCCTGCTCCAGGCCGCCGTGAACATCGGCATGACGACTTCGCTGCTGCCCAACAAGGGCATGCCGCTTCCCTTCATCAGCTTCGGCGGCTCGAATCTCATGATCTGCCTTTTCATGATCGGCGTGCTCATCAACATCCACCGTCACGGCCACCCCATCGCCGCACCGCTCGGTCGCGTGCGGCTGGCCGCGAGGGTGACACCGCGAATCTAGCGCGCTAACCTATCCGACTATGCGTGTTGTCATTGCTTGCGGAGGAACGGGAGGACATCTCTTCCCCGGCCTCGCCGTCGCCGAGACGCTCCAGTCGCGCGGCCACGAGCTGCTCCTGCTCGTCTCCGAAAAAGCCATCGACGCCCAGGCATTGAAGGCCCATCCCGATTTCCGCACCGAGAAGCTCCCGTCCGTCGGCCTCCCCTCCGTGCTCTCGCCCGCCATCATCCGCTTCCTCACCCGCACGTGGGACAGCATGGGCCAGTGCAAGCAAATCTACCGGAAATTCCAGCCCGACGCCGTCCTCGGCATGGGCGGCTTCACCTCCACCGCGCCGCTGCTCGCCGGTCGGCTCGCGAAAATTCCGACCTTCATCCACGAGTCGAATTCCATCCCCGGCAAGGCGAACAAACTCGCCTCCCGCTTCGTCACCAAGGTCCTGCTCGGCTTCAAGGCCTGCGAACATTATTTTCCCGGCGCGCACTGCACCGTCGTCGGCACGCCCGTCCGCAAGGATCTCGGCGAACGCCTCCCGCGCGAGGAAGCGCTGGCGCTTTTTAATCTCGATCCCGCCCGCCGCACGCTTCTGGTAATGGGCGGCAGCCAGGGCGCGGCCGGAATCAACCAGCTGCTTTTCAAGGCCGCGCCGCTGCTTAAGGACGCCAATATCCAGCTCCTCCATCTCACCGGCGAACGCGACGACCGACTCGCCGCCGCGAATTATCTGCGCGAGGAAATTCCAAACTACGTCGCGCCCTTCCACCATCGCATGCAGGAGGTTTATTCCGCCGCCGATCTCGTCGTCTCGCGCGCCGGCGCCGCAAGCCTGAGCGAGCTTTCGCATTTCGGCCTTCCGTCGATCCTTGTTCCCTACCCGCACGCCGCCGAAAATCACCAGGAGACCAATGCCGACATCTACGTCGAAGCCGGCGCCGCCGAGAAATTCCTCGAATCGAACGCCAACGCCGACGCGCTCGCCCGGCGCATTATCGAGCTCCTCTCCGACAACGTCGCGCGCGAACACATGAGCGTCGCCGCAAAAGCCATCTCTCCCACCGACGCCGCGGCACAGGTCGCCGACGTGATCGAGCAAACCGTCCAAAAATCTTCCTAGCGTGCTCATTCCGAACCTCACCGAAATCATGACCGGCCCGCCCGCGCGCGTGCACTTGATCGGCGTCGCCGGCTCCGGCATGAGCGGCATCGCCTCGCTCGCGCTGGCGCTTGGCCATCGCGTCAGCGGCTCGGACAAATCGCACACCGTCGAGCTGGACCGCATGGCGAAAAAGGGTCTGGAATTTTACGGTCCGCACACCGCCGAGGAAATCGCGGACAAGGACATCGTCATCTACTCCTCCGCCATCAAACCCGGCAATCCCGCCTTCGATGCCGCCCGCGCGCTGAACAAACCCATGGTCCGCCGCGCAGACGCCCTCGCCGCCATCATGGCCGCGAAGAAAGGCATCGTCGTCTGCGGCATGCACGGCAAGACGACAACCTCCTCGATGGCCGCGCACGTCCTCCGCAGCTGCGGCTTCAAGCCTTCGCATTACGTCGGCGCGGAGATTCCGATTCTGGGCACGAACGCCCGCTGGGATTCCGAAGGCGAGTTCTTCGTCGCGGAAGGCGACGAGAGCGACGGCACGCTCATCAATTACCATCCCGAGCACGCCATCGTGCTGAACATCGAGCCCGAGCATCTCGACTTTTACAAAGACCTCGCCGCCATCGATGCGGTCTACGCGAAACTCATCTCGCAGACCCGCGGCAAGGTCATCTACTGCGCCGACGACGTCGGAGCCGCGCGCGTCTGCTCGGTGCATCCCGGCGCGGTCACCTACGGCCTCACGGAGTCCGCCCGCTACCGCCTCATCGAACTCAAGAATGCCAATTTTCAATCCCATTTCGCCGTGCTGCAGGACGGCGTGGAAATCGGCGACATCGAGTTGAACGTCCCCGGCGCGCACAACGCCGGCAACGCCCTCGCCGTCATCGCGCTCGCCCTCGAGCTCGGCGCGCCTTTTGCACAAATCGCCGACGCGCTGAAAGCCTTCCGCGGCGCGAAACGCCGCTTCGAAATCAAATACCAGACCGCGCGCAACATCGTCATCGACGACTACGGCCACCACCCCACCGAGATCGCCGCCACGCTCGCCACCGCCCGCACCGGCGGCTGGAAGCGCACGCTCGTGATGTTCCAGCCGCACCGCTACACGCGCACGCTCGCGCTCAAGGAAGAGTTCGGCCGCGCTTTCAAGGACGCCGACGCCGCCTTCATCGCCGACGTCTATCCCGCCAGCGAAAAGCCGATTCCCGGCGTCTCCGGCCTCACGGTCGTCGAGGCGCTCGAGCGCAACGGCCACCCGTTCGCCCGCTTCCAGGCCGAGGTGCCGAAGCTGCCCTGGGAGCTTGGTCCCGAGATCGAGGACGGCGACCTCATCATGAGCCTCGGCGCTGGAAATATCCACGAATGCGGCCGCCAGCTCAGCGCCGATCTCACGCTCCGCGACACGCTGCAGGAGATTCTCGGCCCCGGCGCGATCCGCCTCTAC
>JAATET010000076.1 GCA_015655545.1 Chthoniobacterales bacterium
CGAGGGGGTCGTAGAACTCGTCCACGACACGCTCCTTGAGCGGGATGATGGCGTTGTCGGTGATGGTGATGTGCTCCGGGCAGACCTTCGTGCAGCATTTCGTGATGTTGCAGTAGCCCATGCCGTGGGCCTGTTTCAGCTCCTCGAGGCGGTCCTCGGTGTCGAGCGGGTGCATCTCGAGCGCGGCGGTGTAGACGAGGTAGCGGGGGCCGACGAATTCCTCGTGCTTGTGGTGGTCGCGCAGCACGTGACAGACGTTCTGGCAGAGGAAGCACTCGATGCATTTTCGGAACTCCTGCACACGGTCGACATCCTCCTGTTGCATGCGCCAGGTGCCGTCGGGAGCGTGAGGTTTGCAGGGCTTGAACGGCTTGATCTTTTTCTTCACGCGGAAGTTCCACGAGACGTCCGTCGCGAGATCGCGAATGACGGGGAATGCCTTGAGCGGCGTGATCGTGACGGGCTGCTCGATGGGAATTTGATCGAGCCGCGTCATGCACATGAGCCGGGGCACGCCATTGATCTCCGCGGAGCAGGAGCCGCACTTGCCGGCCTTGCAATTCCAGCGGCAGGCGAGGTCGTTTGCCTGTTTGGACTGGATATCGTGCACGACGTCGAGCACGACCATGCCAGGGGAAATCGCGGAGGTGTAGTCGACGAGTTTTCCGCCGTTGGCGTCGCCGCGCCAGATTCGAAAGGTAACGGTTTTCATTTCATTTCCTCGATGATTTGTTTCAGTTCTTCGGGCATGGCGGGGATTGGCACCCGGCGGAGTTCCATCGCGCCGTCCAGCCCTTTTCGGATGACCATATTGACCGCGCCAAACGCGGGATCCTTCGCCTCGTAGTCTTCGCGGAAATGGCCGCCGCGGCTTTCCTTGCGCTCGAGCGCGGAGCGGGTGACGGCCTCGGAAACCGTGAGCAGATGCTTCAAATCGAGCGCGGTGTGCCAGCCGGGATTGTATTCGCGGTGACCATAGACGGCGACCTCGCCGGCCTGTTTCCACAGGTCGCCGATCAGGTCCAGCGCCTGGGTCATCTCGTCCTCCCGGCGCACGATGCCCACGTAGTTTTGCATGAGCCCTTGGAGAACCTGCTGCACCTGGTAGGGGCCGCCGGCGCTGCCGCCTTCCTTCGCTCCGCGCTCGAAGGGGGCCAGGGCTTCCTGCACGGCCGATTCGATGTCGGAATCGGACACGGCGACTTCGGGATTTTCCTTCGCGTATTTCGCGGCGTATTCGCCGGCGCGTTTGCCGAAGACGAGCAAATCGGAGAGCGAATTTCCGCCGAGGCGGTTCGCACCATTCAATCCCGCGGCGCATTCGCCGGCGGCGAAAAGCCCGGGGACATTCGACATCTGGGTATCGCCATCGACGCGGATGCCGCCCATCGCGTAGTGCGTCGTGGGGCCGACCTCCATCGGCTCCTTGGTGATGTCGAGATTCGCCAGCTGGATGAACTGGTGATACATGCTCGGCAGCTTTTTTTTGATGTGCTCCGGCGCGTTCGCGATCTTTTCCTTGATCCACGCGATGTCGAGGAACACGCCGCCGTGCGGGCTGCCGCGACCGGCCTTCACCTCGCGCATGATACAGCGGGCGACGTGGTCGCGGGTGAGAAGCTCCGGCGGACGGCGCGCGTTTTTGTCCCCGGTGACGTAGCGCCAGCCTTCCTCTTCGTTGTCCGAGGTCTGCGATTTGTAGTTGTCCGGGATGTCGTCGAACATGAACCGCTTGCCGTCCTTGTTCCGCAGCACGCCCCCCTCCCCGCGCACCCCTTCGGTGACCAAAATCCCCATCACGCTCGGCGGCCACACCATGCCCGTCGGGTGAAACTGGATAAACTCCATGTCGAGCAGCTCCGCGCCCGCGTGGTAGGCGAGCGAAACGCCGTCGCCCGTGCCCTCCCACGAGTTGCTGGTGATTTTGTAGGCCCGGCCGAGACCGCCGGTGGCGACGACGATGGCCCGCGTCTTGAAGACGCGGAACCGTCCCCGCTCGCGGTCGTAGGCGAGTGCCGCCGCGACGCGGTCTCCATCCTTCAGAAATGAGACGACGGTCTGCTCCATGTGGACTTCGATGCCCTGATGGATGCCGTGATCCTGGAGCGTGCGGATCAGCTCCAGCCCGGTGCGATCGCCGACGTGCGCGAGCCGCGGGTAGCGGTGGCCTCCGAAATTTCGCTGGAGAATCTTGCCGTCCTTCGTGCGATCGAAGACCGCGCCCCAGGCCTCGAGCTCGTGC
>JAATET010000095.1 GCA_015655545.1 Chthoniobacterales bacterium
TCATCATCAGCTGCGAGAAGCTCGAGAAGCGCGTCGCGCTGCTTGAGAACAACCGGCTGGAGGAATACACGCTCGAACGCGAGACCGACCGCAACATCGTCGGCGGCATCTACAAGGGCCGCGTGCGCAACATCGAGCACAATCTCAAGGCGATGTTCGTGGATATCGGCTTCGAGAAAAATGCATTCCTCCATTTTTGGGATGCCATTCCCGCCGCGCTCGACAGCGGCATCGAGGCCGTCGCGCGCGATGGCAAAGGCGCCGGCAAAAAGAAAAAGCAGCCGATTACCGCCAAGGATATTCCGAGCATTTATCCCGTCGGCTCCGACGTGATCGTGCAGGTCAGCAAAGGCCCGATCAGCAACAAAGGCCCGCGCATCACGACGAACATCAGCCTGCCCGGCCGCTATCTCGTCCTCATGCCCTTCAACGACCAATGCGGCATCTCGCGCAAGATCGACGACCCGAAGGAGCGCGACCGTCTGCGCAAAATCCTCCGCGACCTGGAGCTCCCCGAAGGCATGGGCGTGATCCTGCGTACCGCCGGGCAGGACCAGCGCGCCCGCTATTTCGTGCGCGATCTCAGTCTCCTCCTCGACCAATGGGGCGAGATCGAGAAAGGCATGCAGGAAAAGAAATCTCCGGCGGAACTCTTCCGCGAGCCCGACCTGATCGACCGTTCCGTGCGGGATTTTTTGACCGACGAAGTGGACGAAGTGCTCGTCGACGATCTCGTCGCCTTCGAGCGCATGCAGGGTCTCGTCGAGCAGATCTCGAAGCGCGCAAAGAAGCGCGTGCACCACTACGGCGGCGCGCAGCCGATTTTCGATTTCTTCGGCGTGCAGCCGCAGATCGAGACCGCGTTCCACCGTCAGGTCTGGCTGCCCTGCGGCGGCTACATCGTGATCGACGAGACCGAGGCCATGATCGCCATCGACGTCAACACCGGCCGCAACAAAGGCGCGAAGGACATGGACAAAACCATCCTCACGACGAACCTCGAAGCGGCGGACGAGATTGCCCGCCAGCTGCGCCTCCGCAATATCGGCGGTCTCGTCGTCGGCGACTTCATCGACATGAAAAGCCGGAAAGACCAGCAGGCCGTTCTCCAGCGCGTGAAGGATCGCCTCAAGCGCGACAAGGCCCGCACGCACGTGCTGCCCATTTCCCCGCTCGGCCTGATGGAAATGACCCGCCAGCGCGTGGCGGAAAGTCTGGCGAGTTCGCAGTTTGTCGTGTGCCCGCATTGTAACGGGCGCGGCCGGGTGAAGAGTCCCATGACGATGAGCGTCGAACTCCAGCGCACGCTGCATTCCGTGATGAAAAAGCACCAGGCCGACGTGCACGAAATCAAAATCGCGGTGCATCCCGAACTTCTCGCCCGCCTTCGGGAGGAAGACGAAGAACTGCTCATCGACATCGAGCGCCGCTACGCCGGACGGCTGAGTTTCCGAGCCGATCCGACCTTCCACCAGGAGAAGTTTGTCATCACCGACGCCGTCACCGGCGCGGAGCTGAAGCCGTGAAGGACTGGTGACGACTCGTGACTTGTAGGCGGACCCGGAGATTTCCAGTCACCAATCACCAGTCACTGCCTTTTCAGCGGCGGCAGCCCTTGCACCTGCATGCCGGGAAGGATTCCATTTTTAAGAAACCATCCCTGCGGCACCTCGATCGCATAGGCGATCGAGTCGAACTTGCTGCTGATGGGAGTTTCGTCCCGCGGCTGGAGGTCGTGAACCTCGAGAATCGTCCCTGTCGGACTAATGTAAGCGACCGAAAGCGGAAGAAGGGTGTTCTTCATCCAGAACGCCACATGCTGAGGGGCATCGAACACGAAAACCATGCTCTCGCCGTCGGCCATGCTCTTGCGGAACATCATGCCCGTCTCGCGCTCGGCGTCGTCATCGGCCACTTCGGCGACAAGCTTCTTGTCGCCGATCGTAAGCGGAGTCGTGGGGAGTTTCGGCTGGGGCTTGTCGGTCTGCGGATAAGCTGCGCCCGCGAGCGCGAACGACAGGACGGTTAGGATGCGGAGCGTGGTCGAATTCATTCTTCGACCAATATGGAGTGGGTGGGGATTCAATGGGAGCACTTCTCCAGCGGCGTCATCTACTCGACCTTGCCGTTCGGAATGACGAATGCCGCTGTCTTGCCATAAAGATTCTGAACGATGACAAAACTCAAACTATCATTGGTCTGCAGATCAACTTCGATGTCGCTCGTGAATTCGCGCTTTTTGGTTTTCAACGGCATCTGAACACTAAAAATTTTTCCCGGAAGGCCGGCGGCCATCTGAGGAGAGCCAAAAGAAACTGTCTTCAAGAACCCCGCATCCTTGCTGCTGATGTTTACCGTGTCTCCAGGTAGGAAGTTGTAGAAGATGATCCGCTTGGAAGGTGGTGGTGCGGTCGATCCATCGGCATTCTTTGGAGGGGGAGGGGTGTCGTCAATCGACGACAGTGCATATTGGCCGTTTGCTTTCTGGACGATGATCGTATGGAAGGATCCCGGTTTCATTTCGACCTTTGCCTTGGCTAATTCGAGTTGGGACTTGCCATTGTTCTGAATGAGGCGGATTTCCCTCGTGGCCGGAGTAAATTCCGCGTATCCGCCCACGGAAAACGGCCGGAGATTTCCGGCGATGGACTGGGGCTTATCTCCTTCATCGTTATAAACCAAGTTGAGGTTTTCGGCCAGTTTTGGCTCGTCACCGAGAATGGGGGCGGGCACTTCCGCGGGGATCATTACCCATGTTCGCAAGTAGGCGCTGGCCGAACTTGAGGGCTCAGGGGTGGGCGAAGGCTCTTGCGCTCCCATTGGCAAAGCGCTCAGGGCAAATGCCACGACGGCTAATGTGATCGATGCTTTCATGCTATTGGGTATCCACGGAGAGAACCTTTGTTTGATAGTGGTCTGGAGTTCGGAAGCGCTTGGTTTTCGGATTGCTGCTGGTATCGAGTTCCTGCTTGCCATCAAATATGTCGTCCTCTGGAAGGGGCGTATCGAATACGGGTTCGACTTCGAAGATGACCTTGAGCTGCTGGCGGGAAAGAATGCGTGCGCTTCCATCTCGATTTGTCGTCAATGATTCACCGACGCAATAAGCGCGATAAACATTTCCCTTGGTGGCTACCAATTCCATCACCCGTCGGATAAGCTCCTCGCGTCCGCGATCCAGCGTGGTCTTCATCTCGACGCCGGCAAGCGTGTTCCCCACACTGAAGATCGGATCGACGATCGTTTTCGTCATGCTGTTGTAAGGAACCTCTGACAATTCTCCGCGTTCCCAAAACGGATCGTCTTCGGCGGGATTTTTTTCGTTTTGGTCGTTTATGACTCCAGACGGAAATCTCTTTTGGATCGCCTCGACGAGTTTGTCGATTTTCAGATCCTTCCCCTTGATTGTGGCGGCATCCTCGGCGGCGTTTCCGAATTTCAACTTATAAAAAGCGGCCTTGATCGCGGCGCCCTGGTCCCGTCCGACGCCATTGATATTGATGACTCCAACATTCTCCACGTAATGATTAGTGGAGAAAACATCCGCCAGCCGCCATGCGGTGCGGTTGCGCGATATGGAGTCCTGGTTTCCGTCCCACAGTCCATAATTACGGGGATCGTCCGCGGCGCCGTTTTTAAACAACTCCGACTGACCGATGCGAAGCGTGCGCCCTCCACCACGCGCGTAGTCGATGGCCGGGGTCAGGGTGGGCGAACCCGAGCCTGCGGAGCGCACCGGATCGTAGATATCCCCTAATTGACCAATGGAATCCAGCTTCGCATTCGCAATCCGGGCATAGGCGGTCCCGGCATCCGTGACATTCTGCGGGACATAGTCAGGCCATTGGAGCGGATTCGTAAATGAGGGGTTGGTGAATACGCCGAGATTGCTGCTGCTGGGGTTGCTGTCCAATCCACTACTGAAAAACCGAGTGGTGTCCGGCTCCCCATTTTGCACGAACCTCCTGATGGAGAGTTGCTCGTTAAGGCTCCGGGCATCGCCTGTTTGTGAAGGCCCGCCTTTCGGATTGCCCAGGTTGCCTTTCAACGAGCCGCCCAGAAAGAATCGCTTGTCTTGGTCAAACATTTTCACTGGCGTTGTGCTGTTGTCAGGTTTGACGGAAAGTGACCCGGGAAGCGGCAATGCGGTGAAGCTTTCCAGGACACCATTCTCATTGCCAATGAGGACGTGGGTGTCGTAATCGCTTCCTTTTGATGCGCCTCCGCCGCGGCCAGCTTCCGAGCCGAGTTGGCCAAACAGTCGAAACACCGAGGGACTGTCGGTCGTATGACTTTTCGTTGTGCCCTTGAAGTGACGTTTATCCTTGAATGAGTCGAGAGTGTCCGCATCGAGCACATAAAAGTCGCTTACGTCTTTTCCCGAGGCGGTCGCAAGCAAAGGCTCCGGGGTGGGATCCGTGGTCAGCACGACGGTCTTCCCGGCAGGGAATTCCGTCAGCGGTCCGGATGCGTTCTTAAATTTATCCAAGGGTATTTGGATGACCCGGCCCTTCGGGATAGGAGGGACGCCTTCCAAAGTATCGTATTCGATTTGGTTTGCGATCAGCAGGAATGGCGGCGTCAAACTGTTCTTGACCTTCAGTTGATCGAGAGTGATCGCCTTGTCCGTCGGATTGAAAAACTCGAAATAGTGAGATTCTTCCATTTCGTATTGCGAGCTCGTTTGTGTCGGGCTGCTATACACCATGGGATCCATGCTGATCAGGTTCGCGCGCAGTGCATATTCCTGCAGCAGGGGTACGGATTCCTGGCCCACGGCGATTGTATCGCTCGGCCCATATGCAGAGGCGAACGGATCGAAGCCGACCATGCTCGTCGAATCGGGCATTTTCTTCTTTCGGACGGGGTAATCGCCGTCCGAGTAGTCGTCAACGAGGCTCTCGGGCTCCAAGACGTTGTGATTTCCGATAATCGTGGGCATTGAATCGGTGTCGATGTAATCCCGAATATTGGCGGCGAGCTTCTCCAAATAGATGTCGGGATAGTTGAAGTCGCTGTTCACTCCGACGGGTTGGGCGTTGAGACTGGCCGATGAGGTACCCGAGTGAAAGAACCTCTGGCCGAAGTCGGAAAAGGATTTCTTCCCGGTCGTAATGTCGGGCATGGCGTTGTTGTTACCGATTGCGGCGATGATGCGGGCAATTTGGGCATGAATAACGTCAGCATCGTATGTATCCGCCACCACTTGATTGAGGTCCAGCCGCTTCACCCCCCCGCGTGAGAAGTTCAGCGCGCTGGATTTGTCCGTAATAAAAAACTTGAGCTTCTCGTAGTCGGTATTGGAATTCGTCGCATAGTTGACTTCGCTGGCGCTGAGCAGTTTTTGATTGTCTGGATTGTCGCTCATTTTCTGACGCAGGTTCACGATCCCCTGCACGATGTCGCCGCTGCCGGCCGCCTCGGTGACGGCTTGCATGGCGATTTCGGAGGGGCTCGATCCGTTGGTATCGTCCGAGCGGGGCGTGGCGCCGGCGACGTTGACGTTCACGCGGAAGCTCTCGTCTTCGATCCAGAAGGCGTAGCGCGCGACGACCCCATTTTTTGGACGGCCCTTGACGGAGTCGAATGTGTCGTCGCGGGGCTGGCTGGGATCTTCCAGCATGTTTATCCATTGGGCCCGGATTGCCTGCGTTTCATTGCCCGGGGGGCCGCCGATCCACCCGGTGCGATTCAAGTTCACGGAATTGTCTTCGGTAAGGCCTCCGGGAAATGTCTGGTCCTCCGAAAGGGCGGTTTGCAGTTGGGGAGTGGCGCCGGAGATCAATGGCAGCCCCTTGATATCGACGGGCGAGTCTTTCGGAAGGGAGCCCTCATCGGAGCCGGGAAGCGTCCGGTAATAAAATACGGTTCCCTTTGTATTGGGAAACGTGGCCCACGAGGTGCAGGAATCCGGGTATTTCTCGAAAAGGCGCTGGATGAGGTTTTCGCTCTGGCTCGCCGCGGCCTGGGCGGCCAGTTCGGCGCGATAGCGGTTCAGGTAGCTGCGCGCGGTTTGCCGCTCCACCGTCATGCTTTGGAGAAATGCGGTGACGATGATCGCGAGGATGACGATGACGAGCAAGGTCGTGACCAGCGAGGATCCCCGCTCCCGAGCGTGATGGCGAAGACGAATCATGAAGAAGGGACGGGAGTTGGCGTCGGCGTGGGGGTGGGAGTGACGTTGGTGACCGCCTCGGCGCGCAAGTGGACGGTCGTCTTGAAGGTGCGGGCGTTTTGCTTGTAGGTCGCCGAGTTCGTGTCGGACCAATCGGACTCGCTGTTGAAACGTTTGACGGACTCGTTATTCAAGGCGGTCATCTCGATTTCGATGATGTCCGGGAGAGGGTAATTTTTGTCCTGAACGAACTTCTTGAGGGACACCGGGGAGTTGGGATCCGCCGGATCCGCGGGGACAAGCGAGAGCGCCTCTACTTTGAAGCTCGTCACATTTCGGGCGAGGACTTCCGCGCCGGTGGGCGCGCTTGCCGAGGGAGAGGTCGAGAGGGTGTCCGAGAGGAGATTCCCTTTGAGGATGGAATCGAAAGTTTCACCGCTGCTTAGGAAGTAGCGATAGAGATTCAACGAAGGAGAGGGCGAGCCCGTGGACACCTTGTCGTAGGCCAAAAAATAGCCGACGAGACAGAAGTCGCTCGCATTCGGCGACTTCTGGCTGCCGGCGGCGGCGCTCATGTTCTGCGATTCCTTCGGCTGTGCGGAGAGAAAGAAAATATTGCCTGCGGCGGGAGGTTTCCGGGCGCTGGAGGGGAGGTTGTCGGTTCGATCCAGGGAGAAGAAATTGACGTTCGTGGAGATGAGGATCGAGTTGATATCGGCGGCGACGGTATTTATCGCGGCCCGCGCTTCGCGATAGCTATCCACGCGATTCTCCGTATGCCGCCAGAGTTTGGTCGCTCCATCGACCATCGACATCAGGATCACGATCAACACGACGAGGATGGACATGGAGACCATGATCTCGATCAGGGTGAAAGCGCGGGGAGTGCCGCTTTCAGGACCGCGGGCGATCCGGCGAGGAGAAGCGGGGGCGGAGTTCATGGCGAGGAAGTCATTTTTTCCGTTCCCTGCCGGACCCAGGTTATAAACGGATAGGTGGCGCGCTGTCCCTTGGCCGCGGCCGCCGGGGTCTCCACCGTGACTTTCACCTCGGACAGACCCTCCAGTCCGCCGGGAGCGCTGGAGCCCGTGCCGAGCGGCTTGACGACGACATGCGCGAGAAATCCGGCGTCCGCCTTCCCGCCGCTGTAGGCGCCTGCGGTGGTGGCGCCGAGGACGGCTCCGTCCATGTCATAGGCCAGGTAATGGTCTTCTTCTTTTTTCAGATCGACCTCTTCCGTCACCAGGTTGCTGGATGAAATATCGGCGCTGGTTATCAAAAACCGCTTGGTGTCCGATCTGGCGCCGAGATCCGTGTAAATCGTTCGCGCAATAAGGGCGGCCTGCGTCTCTCTTTGGCTGCTCGTCGCGGAATCCAGGGCGACGGGGAAAAGCCCGATAATGGCCACGAGGGCAAACGAAATGATCGCGATGGCGAGCACGATCTCCACCAACGAGAACGCCCGCTCTCCGAACTTGAATGAATGCCGGCCCGTATCCATGAGAGTCAATCCAGAGTCGAGACGTCCACGGACGCCCGCCCTGTAAATCGCCGGAACGTAATGATTTCGAGACCGCCTTGTTTCTCTTTCCTGCCGGCCAGGATCGCCTCCGTGCCGCCTGTGCCCCGGACGCCCTCGCTAATGATGACTCGGGAGTAATCCTTGCTGGCGGGATATTGAATCGTGCCTGTCGGGGAGAATTTCACATAGCCGATTTCGGATTTTTGCGGAGCGACGCCGCCGGACTTCGGAAGTTGCTTGAGCAGTTCGTCGAGTTCGGAGGTTTCGCCATTCGGCGGCGACGTGGAAAGGATGCTCTTTCCTTTGCCTCTGTAGAGCAGCACGCCCCTGGGCATCTGGATGTAGCGGGTCAGAGGAACTTTATCGCCGCTGTCAAATTGCGGTTTCTCATTCTTGTTCCACTCGACGGCATCGCGCAGGACGATGATGCGGTCGTTGTCGGGAAACTGGCGCTGCCAAAGGACGACATAGACGTTGGCTCCCGATTCGAGCGCGGCAGCCCGCGCCTGCTCGAACGTGTTCATTAGAATGTTTAGCGCGCCCTTTCGTCCGGCCGTGCTGGTCATTGAATTGATGGCCGGTGCAAGAAGCGAGAGCATGATGACGATGATCGCGATGACCGTAATCAACTCCAGCAGCGAAAACGCCCCCCGGCGATCCGGCTGATGTCCATTGCTTTTTTCCAGAGGCATTCGCACTCCCTTTCTGCGGCGGCTTCCGGCTTTCTGCACTCGCCCGGATGTGACAACTCCGTCAAAACTACCCGGGGGCGGGAGTTTCGCAACATGTGGATCGGGATTCCGCGTCGTAAAGTCGCTTTTGCGTCTTGCAACAAAGTACAGGCGCTTATTGGCCTGCCCTGCCCGCATATGGCTCGCATGGCGGAAAGGAGTGAAAACAGGCATACACAAATAATACTTCAGCACGTCATGCCCGGCACCGGCTGGCTCGGGCGAAATGCACTTGATTTACCTCAATTCATTCGCAGATTCCGTGCCAGCAAGGAGGCTGGGGCATTGTAAAAGGGATGGCCGGCTGCCGCTTCGGATGGCTGGAAATTTCGTTTGCCTTCCATTACACCTGCATCACATCGCATGATCACGCCACTTCCCTTCGATCCCGCCACGCATCGCCTCGAGTCCGACAGCATGGGGCAGATTCCCGTGCCGCGGGATCGCTACTACGGAGCCCAGACGGCCCGCTCGCTCATCCATTTCGACATCGGCAATGACGTCAAGCCGCCCGAGCTCATCCGCGCTCTCGGCGTCCTGAAAAAAGCCTGCGCCTTCGCGAATCGCGACCTCGGCAAGCTCGCACCGGAAAAATGCGAGCTCATCTCCCGCGCGGCGGACGAGGTGATCTCCGGCAAGCTCGACGACCATTTTCCGCTGCGCATCTGGCAGACCGGCAGCGGCACGCAGAGCAACATGAACGCGAACGAGGTGATCTCGAATCGCGCGATCGAGATCGCGGGCGGCGAGATGGGCACGAAGAAGCCGATCCACCCGAACGACGATGTGAACATGTCGCAGTCGTCGAACGACACTTTTCCCACGGCGATGGCCATTGCCGCGGCCACCGAAGTTTACGAAACGCTCCTGCCGTCCGTGCGCGTGCTGCGCGACACGCTCGACGCCAAGGCGAAGCAATTCGCCGGGATCGTGAAAATCGGCCGCACGCATCTTCAGGATGCCACGCCGCTCACGCTCGGGCAGGAATTTTCCGGCTACGTGCAGCTGCTCGACGACGATTTGCGCCGGATCGAGAGCACGCTTCCCGGGCTCTACGCGCTGGCGGTGGGCGGCACGGCGGTCGGCACGGGCTTGAACTCCCATCCCGAGTTCGGCGAACGCGCCGCGGCGCACATCGCGCAAATCACCGGTCTGCCCTTCACCTCCGCGCCGAATAAATTCGCCGCGCTTTCGTCGCACAACGAGTTCGTCTTCTCCAGCGGCGCGCTCAAGTCGCTTGCCTGCACGCTGATGAAGATCGCGAACGACGTCCGCTGGCTGGCCGGCGGCCCGCGCTGCGGTCTCGGCGAACTCACGATCCCCGAGAACGAGCCCGGTTCCTCGATCATGCCCGGCAAGGTGAATCCCACGCAGTGCGAGGCGATCACGATGATCGCCGTCGAGGTCATGGGCAACGACAACACCATCGGCATCGCCTGCTCGCAGGGAAATTTCGAGCTGAACGTCTTCAAGCCGGTGATCGTTTTCAATTTCCTGAATTCCACGCGCCTGCTCGGCGATGGCTGCCGTTCCTTCAACGAGCATTGCGCCATGGGGATCGAGCCGAATCTCGAGCGCATCGCGCATTACGTGAGCGATTCGCTGATGCTGGTGACCGCGCTCAATCCGCATATCGGCTACGACAAATCCGCGCAGATCGCCAAGAAGGCCCACAAGGATAAGTCGAGTTTGAAGGAGGCTGCCGTCGCGCTCGGGTTTCTCACGCCGGAGCAGTTCGACGCGTGGGTCGATCCCGTCGCGATGACCCACGCCTAGCGTGTCTGGCCGGCGGCGGGATTGCTGGCGCGCACCTCGCCGTAAAGAGCCGCCATCTCGAGCAGCAAGGCTTCCAGCTGGCGATAGTAGCTGTCTTCGCTCAGGTCGATTTTCCGGGCGCGCAAATCGGCGATTCGTCTCTCGATGCCGGCCCGCCGTTCGCGCTGTGCGGGCGTGAAGGAAAGAGCCCTCGCGGATTTTCCGAGCGAGATTTCGGCCGCGATGGAGCCGTCGCGGCTGCCGGTTTCCCTCGCGGCCGGTGGCGGGCCGTTCAGCAGGGGCGTCTCCGTTCCCAGGCGATCGCCGTTGTCATCGAGCAGGGCGTGCTCGGACACGATGCGTTGCTGGCCTTCGTAAAACTTCACGACTTCCGCGGTCGCCCGGGCGCCGAGCTCGGCGAGCGAGATCCGGCCGTCCGCGTCGAGATCGGAATCCGGATCGTCGAGGATCCCGGCGATTTTCTCGCCGAAGCGCGCATAGTTGCGCTCGGTGCCGCTGCGGGTCGCGGTGAGCACGACGCGATTGCCCGCGGAAATAAACGGCATGAAAGCGCCGCTGGCCGAAAAGAGATTCAGCACGACGAGCCGGCGCTGAAAGGGCTTCAGCCATTGCGCCAGGTCGGTGGCGGCGAGGTCGTCGCCGGGGAGATTGAATTTCGCGTTGCGCCCGTCGAAGGTCCCGTGCCCGATAAGCACGAGCCAGAGATCGCCGCCATCCTTGGGCATTGCCGCAAGGGTGTCCTTCAACTCGGCCCGGGAGGCGGCTGTCTCACCGATCGTGCGGACATCCACGCCGGCAGCCGAGGCCGCCTCGGACCAGGAGCTGGCCTCCCGGTGAAAAATCGGTTTGTAGGACGGCTCGCCCTCCGCACCCACGACGATCACCATCTCCCGCGCGGGCGCGGCGGGCGGATTCCCGGCGAGTGCGGGCGCGCCGGTGCAGCAGGCAAGGATCCAGGCGATGAGCTTCATGCGAGCCCTTTCCAACGGCGAAGTCCCCACTCGCCCACGAAGCATGCCATGGCGAGCGCGAGCCACAGGGGCTGGTGCCACAGCGGTTCGGTTTTGGTTTCCATCACGGGTTGCGGACGGTTCTTCAATTCCTTCACGAGCAAGGGAAGTTCCTCGCGAGCGATCACCCGGCCGCCGGTTTTCGCGGCGAGTGCGGAGAGGGCGGTCATGTCGGGCTTCACGGCGTGGAATTCCTCGGCGTCTTCGTTGATCGCCCAGCCCGTGCGGGTGTGGGAAACGGTGCCGTCCGTGGCGTCGGTCACGATTGCTTCCGCGAGCCATGGTCCCGAGCGTTTCGAGCCGATCCGTGCCAGGAGGCGTCCGGATTGCGAGGCGTCCGGCTGCGCCTCGAGGTCGGTCCATTTCCCTTCCGGATCGCGCACGCGCGCGCTGACCGAGACTCGCTCGGCGGGTCGGAAATCGGGCCCGAGCGCGGTGATTTCCAGGCTGAGCGAGCCGTCATCCGCGATGCGGGTGACGGCCGCCGCGCGCCGGGGCACGTCGGCGAGCAGGCCGCGCACCGTTTGCCGCCAGAATTTATCGAGTTCCGCATGCTGCTCGGCACCGAGCATTCCCCAGCGCCACCAATCGCCGATGAGGAACGCCGTGCAGCGCCCCTGGCCGAAGCGCTGGGTTGCGATCGCGGGGAAAACCCTGCCGTCGCCGTCGCCGTCGGTGAGGGTGGCGAGCGATTGCGCGCCCGGCTTGAGCGCGTCGAGACCGTGGGCGACGAGATAGCGGGGCATTTTGGCGAGGCGGGCCGCCTCGTCGCGCTCGTTGGCGCGGAGCCGCATCCAGGGCTGCAGCATGCCCTCGCGGGTCAGCTCCACGCGCACGGGCAAGGCGGGAGTTTGCGAATGCCGGGCGGTGAGATAGACCGGCAGGACATCGGCGAGCGGGGTGTTCAAGTAGCCGCCCGCGTCGAGCGAATCGGCGCCGCCGAGCATGAGGAGGCTGCCGCCGCGATCGGCGACGAATTTCCGCAGCAGCGTAAGCTGATCGCGCGTGAAAAATGCCGCCTCGAGGTTGTCGAGAATGATCGCGTCGTAGGGAAAGAGCTCCGCGCCGGTGCGGGGAAATCCGCTCCGCAGCTCGTCGGCGTCGCGGATGCCGAGTCGAATGAAAACCGGCTCGTCGTAGCGCTCGGCCTCGTCTTCCCTGACCTGGCCTTGATAAAACGGGTGCGCCTTGCCGGCGGGCTGGCTGTGCCAGTCGAATTTCGCCACGCCGCGGGCGACGCGCAGCAGGCTCGCCATTTTCACCTCGGCATCGTCGGCGATCGCGCGCTGGAGAAACTTGTGCTCCCAATTCGGCTGGCCGCCGACGTAGAGGACGCGGTAGGGGCCGCTCTCGCGGTTCGCGACGACGTTCCATTGGTTGTTTTGCGGAATCGTGTCGCCGTCCATGGCGACCTCGACGCGGTAGGCCGCGGGGCCGGATTTTTCGGGGGTCGTGAGAAACCGCACGCCGACCGTCTCCGCCTCGCTGCGTGGAATGCGGCGCTCTTCGGCCACTTTGCGTCCGTGTTCGTCGAGGAGTTTGGCGGTGATGGTGCGGCCCTCCGCGTCGACGCAACGGATCGAGACATCGATCGTCACGGGCGCGTTTTCGAAGACGGAAGTCGTGGCGGTCGCGTGCTCCACCGCGGCGTCGATGAGCCCGGCGCGGGAGTCGATGATCACGGGATAGATCGGCGGAACGTCCTCGGCCATGGGCTGCGAGAGGTCCGTGGCGGCCCCGTCGGTGAGCACGATGATGGCGGAGAGCGGCTGGCCGGCGAATTGCTTCGTCACGCTCAGCAGCGCGCCCTGCAGCTGGGACTGGCGGCCGTCGAACGCGAGCGCGTCGAACCCGCCGGTGCGCCGCGCCCGGCTGTCGAAGGCGAAGCGCCGCACTTGAAAGATCGCCTCGAGGGGCGTCGTCCATCCGGAGTCGCCGCCGATCTTGCGCAGGACGTCGCCGCGCCGCGCTCCGGCTTCCTGGTCCGCGATCTGCATGCTCGCGCTGTTGTCGGCGACGAGGGCGATCCAATTGACGCCCGGCCGCGCGATGGAGCGGACGATTTGTGGATTGAGGAGGAACGCGAAAAGCAGCGCGAAGCCGGCAAGTTTCAGCCCGCCGGCCGTCCAGCGAACCCAGGCCGGCAGATTCGGAATTCGCGTATAATGCCACGCGACGAAAAGGGCGATCAGGGCAAACGCTCCCGCCGCGGAGGCGAGCCAGCGATCATCGGACCAGACCAGACTCATTGGCCGAGCGACTCGTAGTAGCGTTGCACGATTTCGGTGTAGCTCTCGGGAACGGGATCCCGCTCCACGGGCGAGAGCGGGTTTTTGCGGTCCAGCCGGTTGAGTTCCTGGCGGATTTGAATCTCGGCCTCGACGAGGGGGCGCAGCACTTTTTCCTCCACGAGCGCATGGCTTGGCGGCTTGCTGTGCCGCCGGGCATCGATGCGCAGCTCACGGGCCGCGCTGCGCGCCCGGGCCATGGCGTCCCGGGCCTCGGGAAGATCGACGGCGGCCTCCAGATCCTGCAAACGATCCGACCATTCCTGGACGCTCCCGCTCTCGGTGAATATCTCGCTGCCATCCTCACGGGAGCTGCCGCCGCCCTCGCCCTGTCCTCCGTTGCCGGCTCCGGATCGGGAGCCGCTTTTCGTCGGAGAATCGCTCGCCTGCCGGGAGGAGCTCTGCGAGCCGCTTTGAGAATCGCCCGCCTCTTTGGAAGAACCATTGTCCTGTTGGCCTTGTTGGCCTTGTTGGCGAGAGTTTGGAGGGGTGCTATCCGGCGACTGCATTCCTTGGGAATTCGGAGCGATGGCGCGGCGCAGGTTGTCTAATTCCGCCTGCGCGTATTCCAGGGTCTCTTTTTCGTTGCCGAGGACCTTCGACGCGGCCTCGTCGATGCGTTCGCTCAACGCCTGCAGGCTTTTCTCCCCGGCTCGTTGCGCGGCCTGGGCGGCTTCGTGGTCGTTGCTGGCCGCTCCCTCACGCATGGCCTGGAGCGCGTTTTTGATTCCTGCCGGATTGCTTTGGCGCGCCGCTTCGTACAGCCGGCGGGAAACGATCGGCTCGGATTCCTCGGCGAGCCGGGCCGTGTTGTCGAGGGTCTCCATGAGTTTTTGAAAATCCTCGGCCTGGCGGCTCGCGCGCGCATCGAAGGAGTCGGCGTCGGGCTTCAACGTCCGGTGGCTCACGGCATCGCGATCTTCGTCCAGCTGCCTGCCGAGATCCTGCTGGCGCCGAGCGAGCTCGCGGGCCTGGGCGCGGAGTTCGCTCAATGGCCCGGAGAGCTGATTCGACGTCGCCTCGCGGAAGGATTTTTGCAGTTGATCGAGACTGCGTTGCGCCCGGGTGCCCTCGGCCAGGGCCTCGCCGAGCTGTTTGGTTTCGAGCTTGCGGGCGGTGCGCTCGGCGGCTTGCCGGGCTTTTTCGAGTTCGTTCTGGTTTTCCGGCTGGGGCACGTCCGGTGTTTTGGATTCCGCCATGCGATCACGGGCGCGATCCATGTCGGCAACGAGTTCCTTTTGCTGGTCGCGCAGGCGCTGCAGCTGGCGGTCGAGCGCGGCCTGCTCTTCGTCGGAATGCGCGACGCGAATGGCGTTTTGCAGGCGATTCATCTGGTCGTTTATGTCGCGCTGACGATGGGCGAGGTCGCGCAGACGGTTGAGGGTCTCGCGCACTTCCTTTCCTTTTTGATCGAGCTCGTCCTGCCCCGTGGTTTGCTTCTCGTAGCGGGGCGTCATGTTTTTGAGATCGAGCTCGTCGATGGGCGGGCTGCCCGCCGAGGGCTCCCCTTTTTTCCCAAGCACGAGATCCATGTCGTTTTTCAGCAGCCGGTAGAGGTTCGAGAGAGCGGCCTGCTCGGAGGTAATGGCGGGCGGCAGATCCTCGACGCCGCCGCCGGTGAGCCGTTCGAGCGAGGTCTCCATCGCGGAGCGCGCGGACTTCACATATTGCCGCAGCTCGGGGGAGGGATAGTCTTCCTCGAGCTTGCGCGCGATATCGATGACGACGCGTTGGGAGTCCTGCAAGGTCTTCAACTCCCCGGCCGACGGAGCCTTCGGCGCGGCGTCGCGCTGGACGTTCCAGGTGCCGGTGAGGATCTGCGTCTGGATTTTGATGCACTTCAGGCAACGGCTCTCGCCGACCTGCGTTTCCGCGCCCTCGCGCTGACGATAGGAGATGTCGAACGGGCGAACCTGCATCACGCGAATGTCGCCATTCGTGCGCCGCGGCTTGCCGTCCGGGCCGAGGTCTTCGCCCCAGGCGTTCCACATCACGAGGTCGTTCGCCTTCGCGCCGAGATCCTCGAGTTTGAGGAGCCGGGTGAGTTTGGCGGAGCGGGTGCCCGGTTTCAACGGCGGTCCCGAAATCTCCATGGGCTTCGCGGTGCCGAGCTGGATGGTTATGCCCGAAGCCTGGAGGCCGAAATCATCCTCCACCGTGGCCTCGAAACTGATTTCCTGGAGCGGAGTGGCGCGGTCGCCATCCGTCGGAAGCGTCGCTTTCACGGTCGGAGGACGGTTCGCGTGGACCTTGATGTTGAGCTGCTCGGGCTGGGCGTTGGGCCGGCCGGCCTCGTCTTTCAACGCGACTTGAAACTCGGCGCTTTTTTCGAGCTTGAGCGTGGTTTCGTAGAGGCTTGCATCCGCGGCGGAGCGATGGAGCGGAATGATGGCGCCGTCCTTCGAGCGGAGTTCCACGGCTTGCATCGGCTTGTTCGTCCGCACCTGCAGGCTCAGGTCGGTTTGTTCGATGGCGGAAATGTTGTGGGCGTCCTCCATCCGGGCGGCGGGGCGGCCGGTGTAGGCGGGAAACTTCAAATTCGCATCCACCCGCTCGACGCGCGGCGGATCGTAGACCTTCAGCGTGAATTCCTCGCTCCGGCCGGAGCCGAATTCCACGCGGTAGCGCAGATCGCTGTTCACCGCCGGCAGCGACGCCGTGAAGACCGGGTCCTCCAGCGTGCGGCTGAGCGGCAGGTCACGGGTCTGGCCGGAAGGATCGACGAGCCGGAGGGTCGCGGCGGCCGGCAGATTCCGGGAAAAACGCGCGGTGAACGTGACCGGGCTGCCGCGCTCGAGCTCGGCATTTCCCGGCTGAATCTCGAGCGCCTGGGCGATGCTGCGGGCCGTGATCCGGTCGGCGACGGTGCCCACGAAAAGCCACCCGAGCAGGAGGATCGCGGCTGCTGCTGCGGTGCGTTGCAGCCCTCTGCGCCAGGTGATCTGGCGGGCGGGCGAGACGTCGTCCCAATCCCCCGTTTGCGCCGAATCGAGAGCGAGGAAGATGACGCGATCCTGCAGGAAGGAGAATCGGCCGTCCTGCGGCTTTTGATCGAGCGCGGCGAGGAGCACGGTGTGCAATTCCGGATGCGCGTGCTCGATGCGGAGCGCGACGTCCCGCAGGTGCGGCTGCCGTTTCCGGTGCCGAAAAAACAGGATCGCATAGGCAGCCGGCGACGCGAGGATGACGGCCAGCGCGGGCCAGAAAATCGGGACTCCCGCGTGCCGGAGAGCCAGCAGCGCGGCGGCGGCGAGCGCGGCGGAGCTCCACAAGACGAGGAGGCGCGAGTGCCATTGCCGGGAGCTTTCGCGCCGGGCGACGCGTTCGAGTTCGAGCCGGAGGGGAGTATTCATGCGGTGGCGGCGTGGGTTCGCGGGCGGGAGGACCAGGCGGCGAGCGTGCTTTCGAGAATGAAAACGGCGATCGCGCCAAGAATCAACCACCACCACCATTTCTGCTGGCGCTCGAGTTCCTCCTGCGCGGCGGCCCGGCGCAGGGCTTCGTTCGCGGTGGCGGGGGATATTTTTTGGAGGGGAAGGCCGAGGGATTTGAGTTGAGATTCCGTGAAGGGGGTGAGTTCGCTTTCCGCGGCGCGAGGATTGACCGCGAAGGCGAATCGGCCGTCCTTGGTCCGATAAATTCCGGGGGCGAGGGTGGCGTCGAATTTGCCGTTCGGCGCGGCGACGACGTCGCCGGACGGGGTGATGACGCGAGCTTCCGCCTGCGGCGGAAGGGCGACGACATCGCCGATGGAGACGAGGGTTTCCGAAGTCGCGGAGCCCGATGCCCGCGCGAGCAGCGAATGCAGCAGCGGCGCGAATTTCGAGGAGAGCGCGAGCTGGCTGTCCGCGGGGCGCCACGAGGTCGTGAGCACGAAGAGCGTGCCGCGGCCGACGGGAATCCGCAGCAGGGCGGGATCGTCGGAGTCGAAGGCCGCGAGGACTTTCGCGCCTGGAATCCCGGCCGGATCGAGCTTGCGATAGTGCCAAGTGAAAATGCGGGAGAAGTTCGAATATTTCGGATCCGCAAATGGCCGGAAAACGGGATCATCGAAATCGACGCGTCCGAAAAGCGCGGGATCGTCCACGGTGGCCTCGGAGATGTCCGGATGGCCGCCGGCGAGCGACGCGAGGGAGGCGGCACGGTCGCGCAGCACGAGCAGCGCGCTGCCTCCGGCTTCGAGACGGGCGCGCAAGCTGGCGGCCCTCGACGAGGGCAGGTCGCCGTCGACGATGGTGAACGTCGGCGGCGGGGTTTTTGGCGGCGGATTCAGGCGGAGTTCGATTTTGGAGCTCGCCGTCGAGGCCAGCGCCCGGGAAAGGAAGAAAAGCGAGTCCGTCGCATCGTCGGCTCGCGCCGCGCCAAAGTAATCGACGGTCAGGGCGTTGGACGCGGGCGGCGCGAACCATGCGGTGTTGTCGAACTCGAACGGATCGCCGCCGAGGGTCGCCACGCTCCCCGCGGCGGGAATGCTGCGCGCCTGGCCGGGCGCGATTTCGAGGGGCTGCGCGGTTGTGTTGTCCCAGGCAAGCCGGAAGGAGCCGCCCGCGGAACCGGAGGAATTCGTAATACGCGCCTCGGCGCGGCCGCTTTCTTTTCGATCGGCAACGGGATGAATGCCGGCGTTCGTCCAGGACTTGTCCCCGATGATTTCCGGCACGACTTGAAGACGCGCGGGCCATTCGAAACCGATCAGCTCGCCCGTGGCCGCGCCGCGTTGAAAATCGCTGACGATGTGGAGCACTCCCGGGGTTTCGTTCGAGTCGCGGGCCTGGTCGAGCAGGTCCGCCGCGGCGGTCCAGGTGCCGCCGAAGTCGGTTTCGCGCCAGGTGGGTTGCAGCGAGTGGATGGCGGCGAGGGCCGCGCTTCGCCGTTCGGCGGCGGGAAGTTGCCGCCAGTGCTGGAACGAGAGCGCGATGGACAACGAGCGGTCGAAGCTGCCGATCGCGATGAGGTCGTCCGGTCCGGCCGCGGTCACGATGCGCTCCGCCTTTTTCTGCGCGCGGGCGAATCGCTCGCCGCGCATGCTGGCGCTCGTGTCGTGCAGGATGAGCCGTTGGGCGGCGGGAGAGGTCGCGAGGATCGAGTCGCTGCCGAAAAAGGGGCGGGCGAACGCGAAGGCGAGCAGGGCCAGCGCCGCGCAGCGGAGCAGCAGAAGGAGCAGATCCTGGAGGCGGAACCGGCGGCGCGTGAGCGGCTGGGCGGCGTCGATGAATTGCACGGCGCTGAAGGGCATGCGCTCGCGAGGCTGCCGGCGCCGCACATGGAGAACAATCGGCACGGCGAGCGCGGCGAGCGCGGCCAGGAAGAGGGGAGCGAGGAATTGCATGGCCCGCTAGTCGAGTTTGCGCGCGCGCCGCGTGCCGCGCGGGCGTTGGGAGCGGTCGTTGAGATGCTCGAAGAGCACTTTCTCCAAATGCTCGTCGGTGGGAAAAAGGTGATGGATGATTCCGCTCCCGGCGCAGAGGGATCGCACCTGCGCCTGATGCTCGGCGAGCCGCGCCAGGTAACGGGCGCGGGCGGCGGCGGGATCGACGTGCCGCTGCACGCCGGATTCCACGTCCTCGAAAAGCGCGGAGTCCGTGAAGGGAAAATCGATCTCGGCGCGGTCGAGAATTTGAAAGAGGGAGACGTCGTGCCCGCACGCGGCGAGCGCGGAGATTTTCGGCCGGAGCGTGTCCAGCGGGGCGAGGAGGTCGGAAACGAGGATGACGAGGCTGCGTCCGCGCTGGGTGCGCAGCAGGTGATCGATGGGGACGTCGAGCGAGGTGAGGCGGCCGCCGCGAGGCTTCTCGAGCGCGGCGAAAAGCTCATGCCGGCTGCGATGGCGGCGGCGGGCGGGAATGTAGTCGCCGACCGTTCCGGCGAAGGTGACGAGGCCGACGGCGTCGCCTTGCCGCTCGAGAAAAATGGCCAGCGAGGCGACGAGAGTGCGGGCGTATTCGAATTTCGAGTGGGCCGCGGAGCCGTAGTTCATCGACTCGCTCACATCGAGGAGCAGGTGGCAGCAGACGTTCGTCTCCTCCTCGAATTTCCGGATGCAGGCGCGGTCGGTGCGGGCGAAAAGTTTCCAGTCCAGGTGCCGGGGTTCGTCGCCGGGAACGTAGGCGCGATATTCGGTGAACTCGCTGGAGAATCCGTGATACGGGCTGCGGTGCAGGCCGCGGTAGAAGCCCTCGACCACGGTGCGGGCGCGCAGCTCGAGGCTGCGGATGCGCATCAGCGCGGCGGGATCGGCGAAGGCCGGGGCGCGCGGGTTGGGGGTCGTGGCCATGGCGGCGGCTAGAGCGCGGGGGTCGCGGCGACGAGGCGGCGGATGATTTCGTTCACGGAGATTCCTTCGGCCTCGGCGCGGTAGTTCGCGAGGATGCGGTGTCGCAGCGTGGGATGCGCAAGGGCGTGGATGTCCTCGATCGTGACGTGCGTGCGGCCGTCGAGAAGCGCCCGCGCCTTGCCGCCGAGGACGAGGCATTGCGCGGCGCGGAGTCCGGCGCCCCAGTTGACGAATTCGTTGATGAAGGCCGGCGTGCCGTCGCGATGCGGGCGCGAGGCCGCGGCGAGGCGCACGGCATGGCGGACGACTTCCGTGGCGATGGGCGTGCGGCGCACGATTTCCTGAAATTGCCGCAGGTCGCCGCCCGTGTAGAGCGGCTCGATCGGCTCGGGCGCGGTGGACGTCGTTTCGACGATCACGGAGACCTCGTCGGCCTCGGGCAGGTAATCGATCTCGATGTCGAACATGAAGCGGTCGAGCTGCGCCTCGGGCAGCGGATAGGTGCCTTCCATCTCGATGGGATTTTTCGTGGCGAGCACGAAGAACGGCTCCTCGAGCGGGTAGCGGGTGCCCGCGGCCGTGACCTGATGTTCCTGCATCGCCTCGAGCAGGGCGGCCTGGGTCTTCGGCGGCGTGCGGTTGATTTCGTCGGCCAGTATGACGTTGGCGAAGATCGGCCCTTTGACGAACTGCATCCGTCTCTTGCCGTCGGTCGTCTCTTCGAGAATGTCCGTCCCCGTAATGTCCGCCGGCATCAGGTCCGGCGTGAACTGAA
>JAATET010000122.1 GCA_015655545.1 Chthoniobacterales bacterium
CATGCGCGGCGCCGAGGCGATCGACAAATACATCGCTCTCCCGCAGCAGGAAGCTTTCGACATCGAGTATTGGCTCCTCGAGGAAGCCAAGCTCAAGCGCATGCCGGCCGAGAAAGAGCTCGCCCGGCAGATCATCATCGTCATCGGCGCCGGTTCCGGCATCGGCAAGGAAACCGCGCATCGCCTCGTGAAGGAAGGCGCGCACATCGTCTGCGTCGATCTCAACGAAGCCGCCGCCCAGGCGACCGCGAAGGAAATTACCGACAAATATGGCGTCGGCATCGGCGTGGCGGGCACCGGTTTGTCGAATTGCGGCCCGGCGATCGGCCTGGCGGCAAACATCACCGACCGCGCGAGCATCCGGCGCATGCTCGATGACGTGGCCATCGCCTACGGCGGCTTCGATTCGATCTGCGTGACGGCCGGTATTTTCGTGCCGAGCGACACGAGCGGACACATCCCGGATGACAAATGGGCGCTCACGTTCCAAATCAACGTCACCGGCAGTTACTACGTCGGCGACGAGGCGTTCAAGACCTGGAAAGAACAGGGCCTGTGCGGCAACCTCGTCCTCACGACCTCGGCCAATGCCGCCGTCGCGAAGAAAGGCTCCGTCGCCTACGACACGTCGAAAGCCGCCGCGAACCACCTCGTGCGCGAACTCGCGATCGAGCTCTCACCGCTCGTCCGTGTGAACGGCGTCGCTCCCGCGACTGTCGTGCAAGGCTCGGCGATGTTTCCGCGCGACCGCGTGATCGGCTCGCTCGCGAAATACAACATCCCTTACCAGGATGACGAGGAAACCGACTCGCTCGTGAGCAAGCTCGCGCAGTTCTATGCCGACCGCACGCTTACCAAGGCGCCGATCACCCCCGCCGATCAGGCCGAGGCGTATTTTCTTCTCGTGAGCCAGCGTCTCAGCAAAACCACCGGCCAGGTCATCACCGTGGACGGCGGATTGCACGAGGCATTTCTGCGCTAGAATTCGAATTTAAATTCGAGACCGCTCGAGACCACCCGCTCTGCCCGAGCCGGGTGGTCTTTTGCATTTCGTTGAGCATTCTCCCGCCAATCCGGTTCGCGGAAGTTTGTCCTTTTCCCACCGTCCGCCGTCGGTAGGATGCCGCCGCATGGAAACGACTCTCGTATTGTTGAAGCCCGATTGTGTGGCCGGGCGCAAGGTTGGTGAAGTGATCAGGCGCTTCGAGGAAGCGGATTTTCAAATCCGTGGCTGCAAGATGTTTACGCTCGGCGGGGAGCTGCTCAAGGAGCACTACGGCCACCTCGTCGAGAAATCCTTTTTTCCCGAGCTTGCCGCTTTTATGCAATCCACGCCCGTCGTCGCGCTCGCCCTCGCCGGTGACCATGCGGTCGAACGGGTGCGCGTGCTCATTGGGCCGACCGACTCGAAGAAGGCGGACAAGGGCACGGTGCGTGGCGACTTCGGCGTGGACGTGATGGTGAACATCGTGCACGCGTCGGATTCGAACGAAAATGCCGCCCTCGAGCTGAAGCGTTTCTTCGCGCCGGGCGAGTTGTTCGACTACGCGATGCGCTACACCACGACACCGGCGAGCTGAGGGGCTCGACGCGATTTAGGGCGTCTTCTTGACGCGCTTGATGCTTACCCGCACGGCCGGGCCGATCTGGCCCGTCTTGTCGATGGCGCGCACGTAGAACGTATTCTTGCCATTGTGCAGGGTCGTGGCTTTGTAGTTCCACGTCGTGGAACCATTGGCGCCCGAGTAAACGCCTTTCACGCTGTTCCGGGCGACCTCGACGCGGCTGATTCCTTCCGTGCTGTAGGCCGTGCCGCGAATGACATAACTGCTTTTCGTCGTCTCGATAAAAGTGGACTTCGGCGTGACCGTCGGCGCGTAAATGATGGGGGAACCGGTCACGACGATATTGTCGAAACGGACCGACGGCTCGGCCTTGGAGATTTCCTTCGCGAAAGCGTAAAGGCGGAAGCTGACCGTGCCGCCGACGAAGGAATTGACGTTGAAGTTATAAGTTTTTTTGCTCGGCCAGGTGGTGGTGATGTTTTGCTGGCCGAGATTCGATTTATAATTGTCGAAGCTCCATCGCAGGACGAGTCCGCGCGGATTGGAATTGCCCCCCTTGGCCGCGATGATTTGGATCTGCGCGAGCTGCATGCCGTTGCCCTTGGGGGCCGTGACGCTGAATTGCGCGTATTGCGCGTTGCCGACCGCCTCGCCCGCGTTCGTCGAGTTCTTCGTGATGAGAATGTAGCTGTAAGTGCCGTTGCTCGAGCCGATGCCGACGACGGCGTTCGACCCGCTGTCACCGAAGGAGCTGGCCGTCACGCCGCCCTGCGTGGTCGCATCGAAGGTGCCGCTGAAGGGATAGGTCACCAGATTGGCGGCCGGAGCCGTAACTGCCGTGCAAACGACCGCTGTCGCGATCATGGTCAAAATCAACCTCATCGCGGGCATAGGTAAAGCCGGAGACCAACGGCGTCAATGCTTCCGTAAGCCCGTGGTAAAAATCGCTTCCGTCGCGAGAGCGCAAGGTTATGCTAAGGGAGCCATGCAGAATACGACCAGTCTGTGGACTTTGCTCTGCGAAGAACTGGAGGCCCGGCGGACCAGGGAACCCGCCGAGGAGCATTCCATCGCGGCGCGCAAGTTCGAGGATGCGGCCAAGCAGCTGTTTCAGAAATCTCCCGACCGGCTGCGGGATGCGTTGGAAATTTCCGGCGATATTCATCAGGCGGCCGGCGCGTCCGAGGACGCGAGACGCTGTTTTCGAGAAGCTCTCGAAGTGCCAAAGACCTCGGTCGAGCAGCGGGCTCGATTGGCCACGAAGCTGGCCCTGCTATGCGAAAGTCTTGGGGATGCGGCGGCGCGCGGATATTACGAAATGGCGATCGCGGCGCATGACCACGCTCTCGACCAGACGGAATTGCCGACCTTGCTGAATAATCTTGGCGGACTGCATCGGCTCTATGGCGATTTTGCCGCCGCCGAGCAAGCCTATCGTCGCGCACTTGAAGAGGCCGTGTCGGTCCACGGGCCGAACCATCCCGAGGTCGCGTTGATCGCGAACAATCTCGGCGTGGCCTACACGGATGCCGGCAATCTTGGCAAGGCGGAGGAAGCGCATTTGCGCGCGCTGCAAATCCGCGAGACCGCTTTCGGCGCGAACCATCCCGACGTCGGCCAGTCCCTCGCGAATCTCGGCGTGGTCTATCATGCCCGGGGGTTGAACGAAAAAGCCGAGCGCTTTTACCGCGGGGCTCTCAAGACGCTCTCTCAGTTTTACGCGCCGGACGATTCCCAGATCCGGCGCATCAGTGCGAATCTCGACCGGCTGCCGCAAGTCCACGCCCGCTCGCTCTCGAAGACGATGCGGCTCTAGCCGCTACGTCGCGTCGGGGAGGATTTCTTTCGTAAGCCGCTCGATGCCCTGGCGCGCGAAGTCGCTGTTCGGATATTGCTGCTGCGCCTTGAGATACCACGCGAGACTCGAGCCGGGCTGGCCGTGTTTTTCGAGATCCTCGGCCCGGCGCAGGGAGCCGACGAAATCGGCGGCCTTCGTGGTGAGATCGGCGCGGATTTGGTTGAGCTTCGAATCGGTCGGGTAGCTGCCGAACGCGGTTTCCGCGCTTTCCCACGCGCCGGCGAAGTCGCCGCGTTTCTCGATTTCCTGGGCGCGCACGATGGCCTTTTCGATCTGGGTCATGTCGGCGAGCACCTTGCGCAGCTGCTCCTGGCGCTTCGGATCGAAAGCGACGGCGGCGCTGAACCGCTCGCGATCGTCGAAAATCTGGCGGTAGTTCTTCTGGCTGATGAGCTGGTCGAGATCGACGAGCGCTTTGTTTTGCACGTTGCCGTGGCTGAAGATCATGCCGGAAACCTCCGCGAGCTGGGGATTGCGGGGCCAGATTTCGGTGGCGTCGGTGAGCTCCTTTTCGAGCGTGACGGAGTCTCCGGCGACGGCCGCGTTTTGTGCCTTCGCGATATGCATCGCGGCGACGGTTTTGGCGGTCTGGATCACGGCCATCGGCTTCGAGCTGTCGAAGTCCTTCGCGGACGCCTCCATTTCATCCACGAGTTTCTCGGCGAGGGAATAGTCCTTTACCTCGATGGCGGAGACCAGCTGGTTGGCCTTTTGCGCGTAGGCGAGGGAGGCCCGCTTTTTGTCACGCGAAAGGGTGCGGATCGGCGGCAGGTATTCGCCGACGAGGAAGCTCTCGGAGAGGCGTTTCGTGGCGCTGTCCTGCTCGTCGTGCTCGATGAGATAGTTGTAGGCGTCGACCCCCTCCGCCACATCGCGAATCACCTCGTCGGCCATGGAGTCCACGGTGGAGACGGTGGGCGGCATGCCGGTGGTTTTTTCAAAGATGTCTTTCGAAGTGCCCTTCACGCGCACCTCGTCGTCGCCGTCTCTGAAGACGTTGCGATAGAAACGGGTGGCGATGAGCACGTGCTGGAAGCGGCGCTGGAGGAACAGCTGCACGATGAGCGACTGGAATTCGATCTTGGCCTGGAGCTCCTTGAGTTCGCCCTTGGCCTTGTTCGCCTGCATGATGGCGGTGATTTCGGCCATCCGCAGGTCGTAGGGCTGGATTTCGGCGTTGAGGCGTTCGTTGTCGGCACGCAGGACCACGCTGGTAGCGGGATCCTTTGCGTTTTTTCCCGGATTGCTGCGGGTGCTGAATCGGGCGCTTTCAAGGGTCACGACCTTGTTGCGCGCGAGCGCCGAGCGCTCGGCGTCAAGAGCATTGGTGGCGGCGACCATGCGTTCGCGAGCTTTCTGGGACTGCCATGCGGAATAGACCTGGTTCGCAATGGTGTCGCAGAGGCCGGCATCACGCGTGTAGGCCGAGGCCTTTGGGAGCAGGCTGAAGGCTTGATCCAGGGTCTTCGGATTGACGACGCGGGGATTGAGCAGGTCGAGAATTTGTTTGATGGTCGCGTCGTATTTCGCGGCCTGTTCGTCGCTTTCCGCCGGAGCGTTGAGGTATTTCTCGAAGCGGGCGCGGAAGACGCGATTATCCGTTACATTCCAGGTCTTGCCGTCCCAGGTGATGGTTTCGCTGTTCGGATCGAAAAATGGCGTATCCTTGCCCAGGAAGGAGGACTGGCTATTGGCGTTGTTGTTCGCCGGCTCCGAACTCTGCGCGGGCTGGGATTTCGTCGAGGGAGAGTCGGGAACCTGGGCAAAGGCGTCCGACGCGAGGAGGGCGATCGTGGACGCGAGGAGAATCGTTTTCATGCCTTGGTAAGCTCTTTGGCGCGGAGGATGCCTTTATCGCTGACTTCGATGAGGAAAATGAATTTCTGGCCCTTCTGGATATTGATGCGGTTGAGCGAGGCGGGAATGATGATCGGAACGACATCATCTGTCGCATCGACGCCGACGGAAATCAACTTGCCCTCGGTGATCGAGACGGCCAGCACGTTCAGAACTTCGCCTTTCAGGCGATAGATATTGCCTCGCAGGCTGTTGGAATTCTCCAGATACGACGAGATTTCCAACGGCTCCGCCGTGCGATAGGGATCGCTCGTTTGGTTCAGGAAATAGCCGCCACCCGCGACGACGACGAGGATGGCCACGCCGCCGGCGATCAGCCAGAGAGGATTAAAAGAGGAGCGCGAACGACGGGCCACGGGATGCGATGTAAGCTGCCGCGGGGATCTATTCAAACGCAATCATCAACTCATCCGGCTCATCCGGCTGCCGGTCCAGGCGAGGAAGAGGCCGATAATGATGTGCGCCGCAAGCATCCACGTGCAAAGCAGCGCGTCGGAGAGCTCCGTCTGCGCGACCATTTTGACGATGTCGTAGTAGCGCTCGAGACGCAGCGTTTGCAGGATGCCCGACCAGCTCCAGTAGGCCGAAATGAACGGGCGCACCGCGTTGCCGACCCAATCCGGCAGCGCGAGCACGGCGCCGGAAAGCGGGAGCTGAAAGCCGACGAGGTAGATCGAGACGAGCGAGGCCTGCTCCGAGGTGAACATCCAGCTCGAGACGCCGAGGCAGATCGAGGTCATCGCCGCATTGACCAGGATGAGGTAAAACAGCTGCGCCCCCAGCTCGCCCGGGAAACCGCAGACGAAATGGACGAAGAGTCCCATCCAGAGCGATTGCGCGCAGACGAGCACCGAGAGAAAGACCGCCTTGCTGGCGACGTAGCTCGAGCACCGCAGGCCGCTCAATTTTTCCTTCTCGAAAATCAACCGCTCGCCCGCGATCTCGCGGCCGGAGTTATTCGCGCCCATGAGCGTGAGCAGGATCACCTGGAACATCACGATCCCCGAGACGAGGCTGCCGATCTTGCTCGCCTGCTTGAGGAACTCCGGGGCCTCCTTCATTTGGTCGATCACATTCTGGTCGAGCCCCACGCTCATATTTTGCACCTGCGGCAGGCCATTCCACGCGAAGATCGCCACGAGCACGGGAAAGCCCAGGATCAAGCCCAGCTGCAGCAGGAGCTGGCCCTTGCTGCGAAAAAAAATGCGAAACCGCCGCGCCAGCAATGTCGCGAACTGGCTCGCGGCGCCGGGCAGCTCGACCAGGGGCGCGCGCTTGGGCGCGTCCGCGCAGGGCTCCGCCGCTGCGGCACGTTCCGCCTCGCCGCGCTCGATCGAGGCGGCTTCGTAAATGTCGCGCGTGTAAGCGTCCGAGTGCTTGCGCCACGACGCCGCCCATTCCGAGGCGGTCCGCTCCTCGAGTCGCGCATAGAGATCCTCGAGGTTTTCGACGCGAAAATAATGGGCCAGCTCCGCCTGCGAGCCGTGATAGGCCAGCACGCCGCGGCAGAGCACGGCGACCGAATCGTAAAGATGGAGGTGCCGCAGGCTGTGCGTGACGGAAAGGATGAGCCGGTCGTGCCGCGCGAGATCGTGGAGGAGGGCGACGATTTCATCCTCCGCCTGCGCGTCGAGTCCGCTCGTGACTTCGTCGCAAAGCAAAATGGCCGGCGCGCTGGCGATTTCCATCGCGAGGGCGAGGCGCCGTTTCTGGCCGCCGGAGAGCACGCTCACCAGCCGGTCGCCGACCTCGAGCAGGCCGACTTCCCCGAGCGTATTTTCCACCAGCGTCACGAGGGCGTCGCCGCCGGTGCCGCGCACGCGCAGCTTAATCGCCGCCTCGACGCACTCGTAGGCCGTGAGCTCCTCGTGCGCGATGCTGAATTGCGGCACGTAACCGATCTCCGACGGCGCGAAATCGTGCTCCGTGAGGTCGCGCGCGTCCCAGCGGATCATGCCCTCTTCGCGGCCGTGCACGATGCCGGCGATGGTCTTGAGCATCGTGCTTTTGCCGCAGCCGGAAGGGCCGATCACCGCCGTGAAATGGCGGCGCGGGAATTTTAAGCTGACGTCCGAGAGGATCGCCTGGACGCTCTCACCACGGCCGACAAGGAGGGAAACGTCCTGGAGTTCGAGCACGCGGCAAATTGCTCCAAACGCGCTGCTCGTGACAATCCAAAATGTTCAGAGTGCGAGCGAGGTCTGCGTCGAATCGGGAGTGTCCGTCGCACCGGGACGAGGCGCAAACGCCTCGAACTTCGCGCTCAGCTCGTTCAGCTTCGCGACGTAATATTCCACATTCTCGTCCCGCTGCGCGGGCTCCCATCCCGCGGTCATGCGCGCCGCTTCATACGCGACGACTTTTTTCTTCGTGCCGGTGATGTAGTAGGAAATGGCATCGCCGGCCTGGTAGTCGCGGCCGCTGGCCAGCGCGAGCTCGAACGCGGCGGAGCGGTTGCGCGACGAGGCGGCGATTTTCTTTTGATACGAGGCGGGGCTGTCCTGCAGCGACTCGGTGCGAGACAGGCGCTCGATCGGCCACGCGCGGGCGCGGATGGCGAGCTCGAATTCCTCCCGCAGCCGGTAAACACCGGCCGGATTTTCCTCGAGGATGCAGCGCACGATGCCCTCGAGAAACTCGCGCAGAAACGGCTCCATGCCGCGGGATTTCAAAGCCGCGCCCTTGAGCGTGAGCTGGCTGTCGAGGCCGAGGAGCGCGTAGTTCTTGGCCTTGTAGCTGAACATCGCGGCGTATTGCGCGTCGAATTCCACCTCGATTCCGTCCGGAAGAATCTCCCGGATCCCGATGTCGAGCGAGCCGGCCGTGGCGCCCGCGGGCGGCTGGAAATAGATGCCGTCGGTGTCTATCTCGATGACCGTGGCGCCCTGGCCGCACAGCCACTCGACCATCGCGCGCAGCAGCTCGCGGCCTTTCGCGGTCACCGCGGCCGCGGCGTCGAAGTCGGCGAAGTGCCCCTGCGCGAAACCAAGGTAGCCGTAGAAACTGTTGATGAGGATTTTGAACGTGTTTTGCAGCGCGGAAAAATGCCGCCGCTCCGGCTCGGATTCAGCCGCGCGCATGCGCCGCTTCGCCTCGAAGCGAAAAGTGCGCAGGGCGGTGAGCAATCCGCGAAAGACCTCGAGCGTATCGTTCTCCGGCAGCATGCCGAAGCGCAGCATCACCGAGGGATAGAGCGAGGCCACGTCGCAATGCCACACGTCGCGCGCCACGCCGGTGAAGAAAATATCCGTGTAGCCGCCCGCGAAGGCTCTGGTTTCCGGCGTCTCGGGCAGCGAGTGGCCGCGCCGGAGATACTCGCGCAGGAAGAGCGCGTCGATCTTCGTGGCGTTTCCGCGCACGATCACGTCCTGGTAATTGTAGGGAAAAATCTGCGCTTGCGGAAAATAGCTCGCGCTTAGAATGGCGGCCAGCGCCCGCGTCGCCGGCGCTTCGCCCGGCTCCGTCACGCCGAAATGCCCGGCCACGCCGCGCAGCGAAAAATTCTCCAGCTCGCGCGTGCCGACGTCGTAATATTGCGCGAGAAGAAACGTATCCACGAAGTGCCGTCCGCGCGCGACGAACCGTGTGTATTGGATCGTCTTCTCGGCGATTTGCAGCCGCGAGGCGCGGGCGGTGAGCGGCGAGCCATCGCGGCTCCAGCGGAGGCGGGATTTGAAACGCCGTGCGCGCTCGGTGAGGAAAGGGAGGATGAATTTAAAAAGCTGGTGCCCCTCGATCACGTCGGGATCGCGCTCCTCGACGATCGCCTGCAGCCGCTCGAGCGCCGCGCGTTCGCTTTCGATATTGCCTGGCTCGACGCGCAGGATTTCCTCCCAGCCGGTGGCGTCGGAAAGCGCGATGAGCGAGATGGCATCGCGCGCGGCGTCCGCGTGCGGCGAATCCTCGGGCAGCGCGACGGCGAGGTGGATCTGCATGCGGCGCAGCGACTCGAAAAGCATCCCCTTGAACAACGTCTTGCCCGTGGCCGTGAGAAATTGCTGCACGGGATCGTTCAAGGCGAAAAGCGGCGCGCCGGTTTTCGCCGTGCGGGCGGCCTGGAAGGCGGGCCAGTCGGCGAATTTCCGGAGCGCGTTCAAGGGATGGCGGCCTTCGAGCGGAACCTCGTCCGTCCCGCCGCCGGTCGTCCAGAAATAGGGCTGAAACGCATGGGACTCCACGGCGGTGGAGCCATCGGCCTGCCGCACGAAAAGCAGTGCCGTGCCCGCGCCGTCGAAATCCACCGCGACGATGCCCTCCTGGCTGTCGTGGCCGAAGAGGGCGGCATTTTCGAAATCCATGGTCCTGCAAAATAGGCACACCAGGCGGCTTGGCGCGCGCGAATTTTACCTTTTCACCATCCCGCGCAGCGGCGCCGCTTTTGCCCGGAAGGTTCCGCCAGGCGTTTTGCGGATCTTCGGAAACTGTCTTCGACGACAAATGCCGGAGCCTCCGGCACGCCGCTTGCTCCCACGGTCTTCTGATTCGCTTTCTCCCGAGGCAGCCATTTTTTAATCCATCCATTGCCTGAATTTATGAACCGTTTTTTCGTCCCGATTTTCTTTGGTCTCTTCGTAATGAGTTGCGAACTGGTGCACGCGGAGGGAGGAGGGGAGGAAAAGGCGGTGCCCAAGAACAAGACGTTGTGGACGGCGTTGACGGAGGGAGGAGTGATCATGATCCCGATCGGGTTGGTGTCGGTGGGGATGTGCAGTTTGATCGTGCTGGGGTTTTTGACGTTGAGGCGAAAGAAGCTGGTGCCCGACGCGCAGGTGGAGGCGTTGAGGAAATATTTCATGGAAGGGGACTACCAGGGGGCGGTGGCGTATTGCCGGGAGCAGCCGGGATTTTTTACGGACACGGTCTACACGGGGCTGTTGTGCGTGGGGCAGGGGAAGGAAATGACGGAGCGGGCGATGGAAGACACGCTGGCCAAGGGGATAGCGAGCGCGTCGACGCGGAATTATTATTTGAACCTGATCGGGGTGGTGACGCCGATGCTGGGGCTGACGGGGACGGTGCTGGGAATGATGAGGGCGTTTTCGACGCTGGGGACGAGCGGGATCGGGGATCCGTCGGCGCTGGCGGGATCGATCGGAGAGGTGCTTGTGGCGACGGCGAGCGGGTTGTTCATCGCGATCCCGGCGTTCACGTTTTATTACGTGTTCCGGAACTGGATCACGGGTGCGACGGCGTATTGCGAGGACCACATCAACACGCTGTTCCGGGGGATGCCGTATCACGAGATGGAAGGCGTTTACTTCGGGGCGGAGCCGATCTTCGCGGCGTCGCCGAACTGGGTTCAGGAGAATCCCGGGAGCGGGG
>JAATET010000008.1 GCA_015655545.1 Chthoniobacterales bacterium
CAGCCCGCGAGCACGATGCCGTAGACGCCGAGCGAGGAGACCGCGAAGACGTAGAGAATGCCGATATTGACGTCCGCGATGACCATCGGGACGCCCAGGAACGTGCTGCCGAAAGGAATCACCGCCAGCACGAGCAGCGGCGGGATCATGGTGAGCTTCGGCGCGATGTAGTAGTAGAACTTGTTGACCGAGTTCGGGATGAAGTTCTCCTTGAGCAGGAGCTTGATCGGATCGGCGACCATCTGGCCAAGGCCGCCGAGAGCCCAGTCCTTCTTGAAGCCGAGAATCGTCATCGGCGCGCCGACGCGGTTCGGGCCGATGCGGTCCTGAATGAACGCGCTGACCTTTCGCTCGGCGAAAACCGCCAACGAAACGAGCGGGAGGATCGCTCCGAACAGGATAAAAAGGGTTTTGACAACGGAGGTCCACAGGAAGAAGACCTCGGGTTGCATAAGGAAGCTGGTAATGCTCATCGCTGGGCGCAATTTCGATAACGGTTTTGCTCACGGTGTGTCCAGAGACAAACCGCAAAATTGCGCAAACTCCGCAAAATGAGGCGGACTCCGAAAGCGCACACAAAGCTTGTCTCCCGCGCGCACCTTCCCCATATCCCGCGATTCTTTATGCGCCTTTTCCTTCCATTCGCCATCTTCATGACTTCCTTCATGGCCAATGCGTCGGCCCAGAAAGCCCGCGTCGTTACTCGCAACCTCGAACCCTTCTCGTTTCAGCAGGATGGCAAGCAGATATCGGCTTCGCAATGGAGCACGCTCCGCGAGCGAATCAATCAAGCGCTGATCACGCTCCACGAGAGCGGTGTCACCGAGAAGCCGCGCGAGAAATATTTCGGCAAGCCGGAATAGCGGCCCCGCCTACTTTCAACCTCATCAGGAAATTGGCTGCTGCCCTCTGATTTGTTTTGCTCCTGCAAGGACGACAAAGGCACGAACCGCTCGCAGCGAGCCGCATGGCCGCGTGTCCACAGATCGGCCAGGCGGGAAGGAAATCCCCTATCCGGCCTCGCCCTACCAACCTTTTCTATCGGCGGGCGCTTTCTTCGCCGAGCTGCAGCTCGACACCGAGATCGCCGATGCCGGCGAGCGAGAGGCCGCGCAACGGAGCGGTATCCGCGGCCATCGTCTTGAAAACTTCCTCGATGGAATAGACGCCGTTCTGTCCGCCGACGGCCACGACCAAGTCGCGGAGGATTTCCCAATCGTCGCGCGCTTGGCCTGGCGCGCTGATCGCGCGACCGAGTCGCTGGATGCGGCCGGTGAGATTGATCATCGATCCGCGTTTTTCGGCGAAGCTGCTGCCGGGCAGGAGCACGGTGGCGTGTGGCGTCGTCTTGTTCGGAAGGATGTCGAGAACGACGAGTGTTTCGAGTTTCGACAAGTCACCTTCGGCGATGCCGCATTTCGTCGCGTCCTCGCCGAGAACGAGCAGACCGCGAATCGCGCCGCCCGCCACGCCGGCGGCAATGGCGCTGAGCCGCCCACCGGACTGCAGCCCGAGCAGCTTCGCGCCGGTCGTATTCGGATTTCCGTCGTTCGAGATAAGGTGGCCGTCGCCTTCCTGCGGACGAGGCGGCACGTCGAACTGCTCGATGCCGAGCGCCTTGGCGAGCCGCTTCGCGAGGAAGAGTTCCTCATTCGTCATGCGCGCGGAAGCGATCATCGCGAGCCTCGGGGCCTCGATCGACTTGAGCTGCGTCGCGGCGGCGGCGATGGCGGCGGTCCATTGCGCCGGCGCACTTTTCACGAGCGGCGCTTTCAGGCGGCTTTCGCTGTTGATGAAATGGTAGTTCAGCCGGTGGCTGTCGGGCATCCAGCAGGAATTCACGAAATCGTTTTCGCGAGGCGTGATGCGCTGGACGACGCCCTCGCGCGAGCCGATCATGATATTCGTGCCGGTGCCGCAATTCACGTCGATCGACTTGGTCTCCTTGAGGAACCACACGCGCATCTTGAAGCGGAAATCCTTGCTCGTGAGCGCGCCGACGGGGCAGATGTCCACCGTGTTCAGCGAGTAGTTATTGTCGAGCCGCTTGCCCGGGTAGGTCGTGAGCGTCGTGTGGCTGCCGCGGTTCACGAAGCCGAGGACGTCGTCGTGCGCGACCTCCTGCATGAAGCGGATGCAGCGCGAGCACATGATGCAGCGCTCGTCGTCGAGCACGATGTTTTTGCCGAGATCGACGCGCTTGGGCTTCTTGACCTTTTCCTCGAGGAAACGCGATTCGCCCTTGCCGTAATCGACGCTGAACTCCTGCAGGCGGCACTCTCCGGCCTGGTCGCAGATCGGACAATCGAG
>JAATET010000125.1 GCA_015655545.1 Chthoniobacterales bacterium
GGCCGGGATGCGCCGCTCGTGTTTGCAGAAGGTCGGCGGCGTGGTCGGAGAGACGATCACCGAGGATGCCGAGACCGCGCTCACGCTGGACTCGCTCGGTTATCACAGCGCCTACATCGACCGGCCGATGGTCTCCGGCCTGTCTCCGGAAACATTGGGCGGATTCATCACGCAGCGCATCCGCTGGGCGCAGGGGATGGTCCAGATTTTCCTGCTCAAGAATCCCATGCTCGTGCGCGGCCTCTCCTTCCCGCAGCGGCTTTGCTACTTCAGCAGTTCGTTCTTCTGGTTCTTCCCGTTCGCGCGACTCACCTTCTCGCTCGCGCCGCTCGCCTTCCTCTTCTTCTCGCTCAAGATTTACGACTCGAACTTCATCGACTTCATCGCCTTCGCGATGCCGCACCTTGTCTCGGCCTTCATGGTGCAGGCGTTTCTTTTCGGCTCGGTGCGCTGGTCCTTCGTCTCGGAGCTCTATGAGCTCATGCAATCGGTCTACACTTTCCCCGCGATCGTGAAGGTGTTCCTCAACCCGCGCGCGCCCTCGTTCAACGTCACGGCCAAGGGCGAAATCCTGAACCGCGACTTCATCAGCCCGCTGGCGAAGCCCTTCTACGTGCTGCTCGTGCTCAACCTGCTCGCGATCTTCGCCGGCCTCTACCGCTATCTCACGCCCGCGCACGTGCATGAGTTTGCCACCGGCATCACGATGTTCTGGGCCTTGTTCAACGTCTTCATCCTCCTGGCCTGTCTCGGCGCCTTGCTCGAGCGCCGGCAGATGCGCTCGACCGCCCGCATGGCGACGAAGATTCCCGGCCGTCTCTTCATCGGCGACCGCGCGATTCCCGTGGACATTTCCGACATGTCCAATGGCGGCGCCGCCCTGGCCATCGACGCGGCCTACGAGGCGCATCTGCGCCCCGACCACATCGTCCAGCTCGAGCCCGACACGGACTTCGGCATCGAGCCCGGCGTCTTCAACATCGAGATCCGCAACCTGCGCTACCGCGACCGCACCCTCATGGTCGGCTGCCGTTTCAAGCACCAGAGCCTCGAGGAAATGAAGCGCAAGATCGCCTACGTGAACGGCAGCAGCCAGCGCTGGATGGACTTCCAGATGCAGCGCGAAAAAACCATGGGCGTCTGGGGCAGCTTCGTTTACCTGCTCGGCGCGGGCATCCGCTTCTCCATCGAGCACCTCGGCCTCGGCCTGCTCGGCACCATTCGTCGCGACCGTGAAAACCGCTCCTTTGGAGTCAACGCGCCAGTAAAACCGTGAGAAACAAATTTATGATGCATCGAGCAAATATGGTGAATTGGGCCCTGCCGGGGCAATGGGGAGCCGCTCTCGCGCTGGGCGTTGCGATGTGGATCCCGAATGGAAACGCCCAAATCGGAACCGTGCCGGCGACGCAGCTCGCACCTTTGACGCTGCCCGCCGCCCGCCCGCCCGCTGCGCCGGCCCTCATCGATCGCGGCCCCGCTTCCGCGCCCTTGGGCGCCAGCACGATCCGCCTCCCGCTGCGCCAGCTCATTCCCGCGAAGGATCCGATTTATTTGATGACCGCGCAGAGCACCTACACGGTCTTCATGCCCGTCTCGCCGCGTTACAACGTGCGCAGCATCAAGCTCCACCTGCGCTTCACAAACTCCATCGCGCTGCTCAGCGAGCGTTCGACCCTGCGTGTCGTCATCAACGACAAAGTCATCTCCCAATACTATCTCACGCGCAACGAGCCCGACCACACCGTCGACATGGAGATCCCGGTCAAATACCTCGATCCCCATTTCTCGAACCAGCTCCAGTTCGTCGTCGCGCAGCATTACACCCTCGAATGCGAAGACCCTGCCTCCCCCGAGCTCTGGACGCAGATTCTTCCCGACGAGAGCTACTTCGAAGCCGTCGTTTCGTGGAATAACGTCTATCCGAAACTCTCCCTGCTCCGCGATCTCATCGACCAGAAATTGTGGAACCCCTACCAGTTCAACATCTGCTTCCCCGGCAGCACGAGCGGCAACCTCTCGCCCACCCAGCTCGCGTGGGGCTCCATCGTGACGCAAGGCGCGGCCCTCAACCTCAGCTACCGCCCGCTCTCCGTGAACACCGGCGGCTCTCTCGTAGCCGGCATGGACAACGTCGTCATCGGCCAGATGAGCGAGCTCACGCAATATCTCACCGCCACGGAAATCGGCGCGATCAACAACAGCTTCATCGCCATCAAGCCGCTGCCCGGCGATCCCACGCACTTCCTGCTCATCATCAGCGGAACGAACGAGGAGCAAGTCGGCCAGGCCGCCTACGCCTTCTCGCTTATCAATTTCCCGCTGCCCGACTCGCAATTCGCGCAGATCGATCGCCTGAGCATCCCGCAGAAAGATCAAAAAGACTTCTGGCTGCGCCACGCGCCCGTGAAAGATCCCGGCATCTACAGCTTCCGCCAGCTCGGCATGGAGAAGAACAACAGCATCCAGGGCTGGAATACCGGCTCCGCCCAGCTCGAGACCTACATGCCCGGCGACCTTTCGCAGGACGACGGCAGCAACATCGAGCTGCGCCTGCACTTTGCCTACGGCGCCGCCTTCCGCGACGATTCCGTGCTCAACGTTTTCGTGAACCACGAGTTCCAGACCGCCGTCCGCCTCGACGATGCGCGCGGCGCCATGCACTACGGCCACAAGCTCTACCTGCCGGTCAAAGCCTTCCAGCCCGGCCGCAACGTCGTCGAGATCGCGCCGAAAATGGTGCCGCTCGAGACGAACCATTGCATGATGATCCAGAACGAAAACCTCTGGTTCACGCTCTACCGCGATTCCGACTTCGTCGTGCCGCATCTGCAGAAAAAAGCGCGCCTGCCCAGCTTCACGCTCTTTTCCGAGACCGCCTTCCCCTACAGCGCCACGCCCGATGGCGAGGATCTCGCCGTGCTGATGGCCGGCAAGGACAACACCACCGTCGCCGCCGCCTGGATGCTGCTCGCGAAGATGGCCCAGATCGGCGGCTCCGTCCTCTACCGCGCCGAGATCAGCTACACCCCGCCCAAGGGCAAGAAAGACCTCCTCGTCGTCGGCCCGATCGATACCATTCCCGACGAGGTCATGACCTCCGCCCCCGTCACGCCCTCGCAGCTCGGCCGCATGCGCTACATCGTGAACGTGAGCCCCACTCCCGAGGCCACCGCCATCGGCCCCATCGAGGAAATTCTCGAAAAACTGCGCGGCGTTCCCGCCGAGCGTTCCGAGCGCGAGCAGCCCACCACCGTCGAAATGGGCATGACCGCCCAGATGCTCGACGACACGATGGCCATCTCCTACGAGTCGCCGTACGCCCGCGCCCGCCAGGTCACCGTCTTCACGGCCAAGGATGCCGCCACCCTCAATCGAGGCATCTTCAACCTCCAGGATCGCCGGTATTGGGATAACCTCGACGGCAATCTCGCCGTCTGGGGCACCGACCCCAGCACTCTCGCCACCGCGCGCCTCGGTCCGGAATTCATCTACAAGGTCGATAACCCGCTCAAGCGCACGCAAAACCGGTTTAATCGCGATCCACTCCTGTTCGTGACCGTCCTCTTCATCACCATCGCAGCTCTTGCCGTCCTGCTCCGCGTCCTCCTGAAGAAGCGCGGGAAAAAGTCCGCATAAGGCGCCGACGAAACGACTCCGGCGCCCGCTCGCACGATGAAACGGCGCCGCCGTCCGCCCCACGCCCCGCGCTTAAGAGGCCGCTGGCTTCCCGTCGCCAGCGGTGTCGGCGCGTTCCTGCTGCTCGCCCTGCTCGCATGGCTGCTCTGGCCGCGCGACCCTTACGCGCTGCCCGGCGGAGATTGGCGCCTGTTTAAAAAGCGCTTCCTCGCCACCGATGGCCGCGTGGTCGACGACGGCAACGGCGGCATCACTCACAGCGAGGGCCAGGGCTACGGCATGCTCCTCGCCGTCGCCTTCCACGACCGCGCCGCCTTCGATCGCATGTGGACGTGGACGCGCACGCATCTCCAGCGCAAGGAAGACTTCCTCTTCAGCTGGAAATGGACTCCGGAAGACGGCGGAGCCATTGGCGATCCGAACAACGCCACCGACGGCGACCTGCTCCTCGCGTGGGCGCTGCTGCGCGGCTCCCGCGAATGGAGCGACTACAAATACAAACAAGCCGCCGGCCAGATCGTCATCGCCATTCTCGAAAAAACCACCGCCGAGACCTACCTCGGCCTGCAGCTTCTACCCGGCATCGTCGGCTTTCAAAAACCCGAAGGCGTCGTCGTGAATCCCTCCTATTATGTCTTCCCGGCCTTCACGGAACTGGCGGCCACCTTCCCCTCCGACAAATGGAAATCGCTCCACTCCGGGGCCATCGCCTTGCTGGGCGCCGCGCAGTTTGGCCGGTGGAAACTCACGCCCGACTGGACTCTCGTCGCGCCGACCTGGGTGGCGTTCGCACCCGGCCACGACCGGATATTCGGCTACAACGCGATTCGCGTTCCGCTCCATATCGCCTGGGACAATCCCGATTCCAAATTGCTCAAGCCCTTTGCGGATTTCTGGCAAAGCGCATCCGCGGCGAACTGGGATCCCGCTACCGTGAACCTCGAGTTCGACTCCTTCGGACCCTACGCTGCACTGCCCGGAATGCTCGCCGTGCGTGAGCTGACGCTCGCCTGTGTAAAAAAAACCAAACTCACCGTTTCGGAGATTCCACGCCTCGACAAAGAGGAAAGTTATTTCTCCGCAAGCCTGAAATTACTCACCAAAGTGGCCATCCGGGAGCGTTTTGCTCCAAAAAGGAATTGACTTAGACGCGTTGAAAATCCGATCTCTCTGCAACTTGTTCGACCGCCCTTCACCGATAAATCTGGCTGCCGTCTCTTTCGTGATCGTAATGATCGCGGCTGCACCCGTGGCGTTCTCTCAAAAACGCGGCGATCCGACCGACACTCCCGCCGGCACCGCCGGCGCGGAAACCCCCGGCACGATCCCGCCGCCCCCGCCTACGCCGGGCACCACGCCGGAGCCCGATTCTCTCTTTGTTCCGATCGTGCCGGGAGCCACGCCCAAGGGCACCCCGCCTCCGGCGGAAAAAACATTTGCCCCCTCGGATATTCCGGCTCCAGCCATTCAGGCCCAGCCGGAAACCGTCGATACCATCGATGCCAGCGATAATTCGCTCGATGGCAGACCGGCGATGACCTTGCGGCCTCCGGCCACGCCCATATCGCCGACCACCATTCCCGCCGCGCCGCCCGTTTCCCAGTCCTATGTGCCGGCTCCCCTCCCGCAGACGTCGCCCTACTCGGTGGCCCCGGTGCCGCAAAACGCCTATCCCATGGAGCCGCTGCCCTCGGCCACGCCGGTGCGCACCTACACGCGCACGAACACCGCCGCCAGCACGCCGCGCCGCCGCCCCACCAGCACGGCCGTGAGCGAAGCGATCAGCGGAGAGCGTCTCTCGCAAATGATGTCCTCCGCGCGCTCGAATCGCAGCGCCCCGCAGGCCACCGCCGTGGGTTGGGCGGAATTTCAGCGCAAGGACTACGACTCCGCCTCGATGTGGTTCGAGCAGGCCATTTCCTGGGACACCTCGCTCGGTGAGCCGTATTACGGCCTCGCGCTCACGAAGTTCACGACCGGCGACACCTCGCAGGCGGAAGCCATCGCCGGCTATCGCACGAATTCCTATCCCAAGATGCGCACGCTCATGGGCGACATCCTCGTCCGCCGCGCCATGGAGGACTACGAGGCGAAGCAGTATCCCCAGACCATCGAGTCGCTGAATAAAGCGGCCCAATACCGTTCGCTCAGCCGCAACGAACGCATCATCGAGGGCTGGTCCTACTATTACGCCCGCGATTACCAGAGCGCCGCGAATATTTTCGAGACCCTCTATCGCAAGCAGCCCGACAAGCCCAGCGCCGAGGGTCTCTACGCGGCGCTTTCGCGCATGAAGGATTGGAAGCGGCTCGAGCAGGTCGCGGGCGAAGTGCCCGGTCCGCTCAACCACATCTACATGACTTACGATACCGAGAAGTATTATAAGTCGAGCCTCTACCTCGCCGCCTACGACTCGAATCCCAAGGCCTATCCCGCGCTGGCGAATTTCGACGCGCCGTCCGCGGCCCTCGGCTTCGAATACGCGCAGAAATCCGGCCAGGATGGCGAATCGAAGCTCATCACCGCGCGCGCTCCGGTTGGCCAATTCAAGTTCTCCCCGGCCAACCGCGTGATCATCAGCGGCGAAGTCGCCCGGCTCATCCTCCGCTCCGGCACGCCGAGCGATGGCGCCCTTATCGGCACGCCGCCCGAGGAGTTCCAGCCCTTCAAACAGGACATCAGCACGAATTTCAACAGCCTCTACGAGGTCAAGGCCCGCATCGAATACCAAGACTGGCTCACGCCCTATCTCGAGCTCGGCAGCACGCCGTTTAACGGCCCGCTTTCCGCCCGGCTCATCGGCAAGGCCGGCGCGCAATACCGTTACAGCTCCGGCTACGTGCAAGGTGAGGTCTATTCCCAGTCGATTCGCGAATCGGTCCTCAGCTACGTCGGCTTGAACGATCCTTACGTAAGCGGTCGCGCCTGGGGCCGCGTGCAGGAAACCGGCGGGTCGATTCAGGTCTTTCAAGGGCTGCCGAGCGACATCACCCTCTTCGGCAAGGCCAGCTACGGCGTGATCACCGGCACGAACACCGAGCAGAATACCCACCTTTCCCTCATCGGCTCCGTCTCGAAACTCTTCAAGATGGAAGGCTTCGAATACATCACCGTCGGCCCCGCGGTGTCCTACGAGGAGTTCGACAACAACCAGAACCAATTCACCTACGGCAACGGCGGCTACTTCTCGCCGCAATACATCATCCAGGGAATCGTCGAGGCGCAGGCGCTCACGACCGAGGGTATGAACTGGCTCGCTCACGGTTCGATCGGCGCCGGCGCCCAGCAAAATAAACAGGACGCGTCGCCTTACTTCCCGCTCGATCCCGACGGTCGCGAATTTCCCGGCACGAATTCCTCGACCGGCATCTTCCTCGTGAAAGCCGAGGGCGGCATCCTCATCTGTCCCGAATGGATGGTCGGCGCAAAGCTCTCCTACGCCGTCACGGCGGATTACAACGAAGGCTTCGCCTCGATCTACGTGCGCTACTTTTTCGAGCCTCGCGCAGGTCTCTTCCGCTCGGACATCGATTTCAGCTACTGGTGAGCTGTGTCTGAGCTTCGATTTGTGCGGCCGGCCGTCTTTCTCGACCGCGACGGCACCCTCATGGAAGAGGTCAACTTCTGCCGCGATCCCGCGGACGTGCGAGCCATTCCCGGCGCCGCCGGGCGACTCGCCCATCTTCGCCGCCTCGGCTGGGCCATCGTCATCATCACGAACCAAAGCGGCATCGGCCGCGGCCTCATCTCGATGGACGAATACGAAGCCGTCCACGCCGAACTCCTCCGCCAGCTCGACTACGAAATCGACGGCGCCTATTTCTGCGCCGACGTGCCGCCGAACATCACTCCACGCCGCAAGCCCGGCATCGGCATGATCGAAGAGGCCGTGCGTGATCTCGGTCTGGACCTTCGGCACGCCTACTTCGTCGGCGACAAAACGATCGATGTCGCCTGCGGCCACGCCGCCGGCATCCCGGCCATCCTTGTCCACACCGGCCACGGCGCCGACCATCTCGGTTGCGGCGCCGACCTCGAGGCCCGCGACATCGTTCAGGCGCTGGACTGGATCATTGCCCGTGAGACGATAGGCTCGAAGGCATGAGCGGAGCGGTCGCCATCATTCCCACGCGCTGGGGATCCACGCGTTTTCCGGGCAAGGCTCTCGCCCTTCTCGCCGGCAAGCCGCTCGTGCAGCACGTCTGGGAAAAATGCCTGGGTGCGAAAAAAATTTCTCGCGTGATCGTCGCCACCGACGACATGCGCATCGCGGAAGCGGCCTTCGACTTCGGCGCCGAGGTCGCATTCACCTCGCCGAAGCATCCCACCGGCTCCGACCGCCTCGCCGAAGTCGCCGCGCGATTGGACGGTGTCGCGCGCATCATCAATGTCCAGGGCGACGAACCGATGATCGATCCGCGGCTCATCGACAAACTGGTCCGGGAGATGGAGAAAAATCCGCGGGCCGAAATGGTCACCGCCGCCACGCCCTTCCCCACGGCCGCCGCCGCGTCCGATCCGAATAACGTGAAAGTCGTCACCGACCGCCTGGGCAACGCGCTCTATTTTTCGCGCAGCTTTATTCCGTTCGACCGCGATGGCGGCGGCGTGGCCGTGCCGCTCCATCACCTCGGCATCTACGGCTACCGTCGAAAATTTCTGCTGAAATTCGTCTGCTGGAAACCGACGCCGCTCGAACAGTCGGAAAAGCTCGAACAGCTCCGCGCCTTGGAAATGGGCGCGCGCATTCGCGTCGTCCTCACGAAGCACCGCGGCATCGGCGTCGATACGCCGGCGGACCTCGCCGCCGCGGAGGCGTTGATTCACCTGTCCGCCGGGGAGGCCCGGGACCAGAATTTTTCGCGCCGAGTTATCTGACCTCGACCGGCGTGCCCGCCTTGATTTTCCGGGCGAGCACCCAGGCGTCCCAGTTCGCCGTGCGGATGCAGCCGTGGCTGGCGTTGCGGCCGATTTGATCCGGGGAGGGCGTGCCGTGGATGCCGCGGCTGGGAATGTTGATCGCAAGCCACACGATGCCGACGGGGTTGTTCGGTCCGGGCGGCAGCTCGTAGGCGGTGCCGCTGCGCTTGCCGGTCTCGAGCACCGATTTATCCCAGCGGAAAGTCGGCAGCAGGGTGTTTGACGTGATTTTGAAGTTTCCGACCGGGACGGGGAATTCCGCGGAACCCGGCGTGCAAGGGAAGCAGCCGGCGAGCTTGTCGTCTTCATAGAGCTCGATGAGCCGCGGCTCGCGCAGCAGCACCAGCCGGCGCTTCGGTTCGTATGGGGGAGTCGGGGTGGGGGTGGTCGTGGCGTCCGGCGTGGCGTTGGCCCGGGCCTTTGCGGATTTGGCCTGCTCGCGGCGCTGCTTTTCGAGGTCTGTGACGGCCTGCATGTCAAACGGCTCGATGTCGGGCACGCGCACCACGGCGCCCGCGGCGGGCGGCTCCTTGAGCGCGGGATTCAATTCCCGCATGAAGTCGAGATCGGTGTGGAATTTTTCCGCGAGCATTTCCCAGGTGTCCGCGTAGAGGAGATGCTTCAGCTTTTCCTGGTCCTGCGGTTTGGAAGCGGTCGGTCCGACCCACGCGGCATCCTCGGCGGTGACGGTGTATTCGCGATAAGGCTCGGCAATGCCGCTCACGTCGAGCCGCGTGCCGGGAGGAATCTGGTAGGCGAGACAATACCGGTCCGCGGCCTTTTGGGTGAACTCTCCGCCGAGCCCGTCGATCTTGCCGGGGCGGAAGTTCGCCCGATCGAGCAGGATCTGCACCTTTACCATTTCTTTGCGCTCGGGGTCGTCCGGTTTTTGATCCGCGAGCCGGGCGATCGGCGCGGAGGGGATTTCGGCCGCGCGAAGGCCGGGCATGGCGAGCAGCGCGGCGGCGAGGAAAGCGGAGAGACGAAGGGGCATGGAGTGATCCATTGTTCTCACGGAGTTCGTAAAACACAAGGCGGCCAGCCCTCGGGAAGCGCGCGAATATGGCTTTTTTGCTTCGTTTTCTCATTTGCGCGGAAGCCGGGTTCGTGTGAGATAGACCGTCTATCGGTAGAAATTATTACAGTTGGGAGGCGCATCCGCGACGCAAGCGGCGCCGGTTTTATCTGAGGTGGTGGTTCTGGGGGCCGCTGGCCCTGCTCGCGTTTGTGGCCATTGCCGGATTGGTGGCCTACTCGATCATGCGCGCGCAGTTCCAGCATCGCGCCGACGAATTCAATCTCGCGGATATCGAGAAAATGGAGTCGGCGACCCTCGTCTACGATCGCAATGGCGAGCTCGTCGGGAAATTTTTCCTTCAAAATCGCATTCCGGTCGCTGCCGGCCAGATCGCGCCGATGATGACGAAGGCCGTCGTCGCCGAGGAGGATAACCGGTTCTTCGAACACGATGGCGCGGACTACTGGGGCATCGCCCGCGCCGCCATCATCAACTACCGCACCGGCAAAAAGAAGCAGGGCGCGAGCACCGTGACGCAGCAGCTCGCACGAAATTCCTTCGACCTGCACGAGCGCACGTATCGCCGGAAAATCCTCGAAATCTTTCTCGCGAACCGGATCGAGAAGCATTTCTCGAAGGAGCAGATCATGACGATGTATCTGAACCGCGTCTATTTCGGCTCGGGGCTTTACGGCGTGGAGGCGGCCGCGCGCGGATACTTCGGCATCCCGGCGAAGGATCTCAATATCGGCCAATGCGCGATGCTGGCGGGCATTTTGAAAAGCCCGAACGGCCTCTCTCCGTGGAATAATCTCGATGGCGCGCGCAACGCCCGGAATTTCGTCCTCGGGCGCATGAAGGACATGGGTTTCATCAACGGCGCCGAGCTCCAGCGTGAGCAGGAAGGCATCCTCGTCACGAGCCGCCGGATGAATCCCTACAAGGTTTCCTACGCGGTCGATTACGTCCGCCAGCAGGCCATCGGGGCTCTCGGCTACGAGCGCGCGATGAACGGCGGCTTCAAAATCTACACCACGCTCGATCTTCGCATGCAGCGCATGGCCGAGACCGCGTTGCGTTCGAAACTCAACGAGATCGAGAGCCGCCCCGGCTACAATCACGAGACCTACGCGCAGTTTGCCGAGAAGTTCCGGCCTTTCGACGAAATCCTGCGAAAGGGCGGCTTCCCGGGCGCGCAGCCGATGCCGGCGTATTTGCAGGGAGCGGTCGTCGCTTACAATAACTCCACCGGCGGCATCCTGACGCTCGTCGGCGGGCGTGAGTTCAAGCACAGCGAATACAACCGCGCGATGCAGGCGAAGCGGCCCGCGGGCACCGTCTTCACGCCGATCGTTTTCGCCGCGGCTTGCGAGAAGAATATTTTTCCCGGGGAGCTCGTCCAGGACTCCGCGCTCGATAATCGCTACGTCGGCATCGGCGGCACGACCGGCATCCTCGGCGAATGGGGGGTCGAGCGCACAGGCAACGAATACGAGGGCGGCCTGCCCGCGCACGAAGCCATCGCGAAAGGCAAGAACGCCGCCACCGTGCGGCTCGGTTGGATGGCGGGGATGGATGCGGTGCGCGATGTCGCGAAGAAAGCCGGCATCGATTCTCCGCTGCGCGGCCTTTCGAACGCCTTTCTCGGCGCGAGCGAGGTCTCGCTCGACGAGCTGACACTGGCTTACACGTCCTTTCCTGGCGGCGGCACGCGGCCCAAGCAAGGCTACATCATCGATCGCATCATCGATGGCGATGGCGGCGAGGTTTTCAAAACACAGGTCGAGCGCGTGCCGGTCGTTTCCGATTCGACCGCCTATCAAGTGGACGCCGTCCTCGACGACGCACTGCATCTCGGCACCGGCGCGGACGCCACGCTCAAATACAATCTCGGAAAATTTCCCGCCGCCGCGAAAACCGGCACCGCTTACAATTTTACCGACACCTACACCATCGGCTACACGAGCGCCGTGACATGCGGGGTCTGGATTGGCTTCGATCTGCCGACGAAAATTTTCCGCGGCGCCTTCGGCAACGACCTTGCGCTGCCGGTGTGGACGCAGATCATGAATGTTTCCACGCAGGACTTTCAGCCGAAGCCATTCGAGCGCCCGGCGTCGATCATTCCGGTCTCGATTTGCCGCGCTTCCGGCCTGCTGGAAACCGGCCGCTGCGAGCAGGACGTGACGGATCCGCAAACCGGGCAGGTGCGCAAACAAAAGACCTCCTACATCGAATACGCCACCGCGAAGAGCAAACCCACGATCCCGTGCGACGTCCACGGCACCGGCCTGCGCCTTTACGAGCGCGACCAGGATCAATCCGAGTGGCCGCGTGCCGTCGCCGCCGTGGATCTCGCGATGATTCGTCCCGTCGCCGTGGGCGCGCCTGCGCTGGTCGGGCTCAACGACGTTTATCATTCCGTGAAGCCGGCGGCGTTGCGCATGCGCGAGGACGAGATTCCCGTCGCGAAAGCGGAGCCCGTGAATCAGCAGGTCGCCGACGCGGCGCTGCAAGCCGGCGAAGTTCCGAAAGCCCAGCCCGCCGAGGCCGCGCCAGCGGTCAATTCTCAGGAAGTGCGCCGCGCCGAATCGGTCAAGCCGCTCGACGTGCCGTCGGATGCCGCGGATCTTCTGCTCCAGGTGCCCGAGCCGATCAAGTTCTGATTTTTTTGATCGAAGATCACGGAGGGCCGAGTTCTTCGCGTCCGTTGCGACTTTCGGTAAACGATTGATCGAACGCCGCGACCTGGTCGAGGATCACATCCGCCAGCATCGGCTCCGTGCCGATCGCGCTCGCATAGTAAAGCCGCCGGCCGCGCGCGGAATAAGGATTGCGCCGAAAAACCGCCCGCTGGCTCGCCGCCGGCTGGCCTTCCTCCTCGATGCCGAGCAGCACCGGAATGTCCTGATAACTGTGCAACCCGTCGGAGATGAAAAACGGCAGCACGAGGACGTTCGGACAGCGTGTGAGGTTGTCCCACTCCGAGACCAGAGGCGGCTCCTCCATGTAGGCGGCGATCACCTCGCCGTAGAGATTCATCGCGGCGATGCGGCGCACCTGGTCCTTCACGGCGACCGCGGAATTGTCGTTCAGCGCCGTGCCGTGCCCGACGATCACGAGGCTGGTCTCGTTTTCCGCCACGTTCAGCGCCGTTTCCTTTGCGCGCCGCAGCAGCACCTCCGTCATGCGCGGATGGCTGCCGACCGGCTCGCAGTATTTGATCGTGCGGCCGCCGCGTGTGGTGAGCGGGCCATCGAGCTCGAGCTCGCGCGGAATCACCGTGCGCGTGAAATAGCCTTCGCTGATGAAATCGGGCACGATGTAAACATCGTCGCTCTCGACCATGCGCAGCACCTCGCGCATGGACGGTTCCTCCTTCCAGAAACACGTGGCGATCTCGCCGAAAATGCCGCGTGCGCGGATGGCATCCGCGTGATCGTGCGTGGGCGCGCTCGAGTCGGGATTCAGCGTCGAGCCGTGGCCGACGATCACGAGCGCGGAGCCGGGTTTGACCTGCATTTTTCCCACGATGGCGCGCGGGGCATTGCACGCAAATAAAAATCCCGGTTGGCGTGCGGGGCCGGCATTGTGTATCCCGGCCCGATGTCTGTTTGCTCCGACCGTTGGATTCGCCGCATGGCGCAGGAAAAAGGAATGATCGAGCCGTTTCTGGACGGCCAGATGCGCGAAAATGAAGCCGGCGGGCGGCTTATCAGCTACGGCCTGTCGAGTTACGGTTACGATCTGCGCGTTTCCGACGAATTCAAGGTCTTCACCAATGTATTCAGCTCCATCGTCGATCCCAAGAATTTCGATCCGAGCTCGTTCGTCGACATCAAGACCGATATCTGCATCGTGCCGCCGAATTCCTTCGCACTCGCGCGCAGCGTGGAATATTTCCGCATCCCGCGCGACGTGCTCACGATCTGCGTCGGCAAATCCACCTACGCGCGCTGCGGCATCATCGTGAACGTCACGCCTTTCGAGCCCCAATGGGAAGGGCACGTCACGCTGGAAATCTCGAACACCACTCCGCTGCCCGCGCGCATCTACGCGAACGAAGGCCTTGCGCAGGTCGTATTTTTCAAAGCCGGGGAAGTCTGCGAGACGAGCTACGCCGATCGCGGGGGAAAATACATGAAGCAGCTTGGAATCACGATCCCGCGCATGTAATAATCTTCCTCCTCCTCTTCCGCTTAATCTTCCTTGATGAGGGATGAGGAGGAAGCGGAAGAGGAAGTGGAAGATTATTCCGCTTCTTCCCCGGTTCCCGATCCGGATTCGCGCGACTCCTCGATCTTTTCGAGCACTTCGGTCATGTCCTCGACTTCGCTCCACACATCTTCGCAGACGTAGATTGGAGCGCGCTGCTGCGCGGCCATCGCGATGCAATCGCTCGGTCGCGCATCGAGCTCGATGATTTTTTTCTGCTGAATCTCATTCTCCGCCGTGATGATGAGACGCCCGAAATAGGTGCCGTTTTTGAGATCATTGATCACGACCCGCTCGACCCTGGCGCCGACCGCTTCCAGGAGAATGGCTATAAGATCGTGCGTAAGAGGCCGCTCCTTTTCCTGGCCGTTGATGAACATCCCGATCGCGCCGCCCACGCTCGGGTCCACGTAGATCACGAAGACTTTTTCCTCGTTCCCGATGAAGACCGCGCATCCGCTTCCCGTGGGGACGAGAGCCCGCACACGCACTTCGACGACGGACTTGCTCATCAGTCACCAGTAGCAGCAACCCCGCGTCCGGACAACTGCCGCGCTCAAAGCCGCGCTGCGCGCTGCAAATAGGCGCGCGAGAGCTTCACGTAGCGCTCGGCCCACCCGCGCACGCCGGCTTGTTCCTCGAGCGAGAGCGGGCGCGCGACTTTCGCCGGCGAGCCCAGCACCAGCGAGCCTGGCGGGATAATCGTGTGCATCGTGACCGTGGCATTCGCGCCCACGATCGATCGAGCTCCGATGCGTGCGCCGTCGAGCACGATCGCGCCCATGCCGATCAGCACTTCGTCCTCGAGCGTGCAGGCGTGGACCGTCGCGTTGTGACCGACCGTCACCCACTCGCCAATGATCGCCGGCAAATCGTCCGCGACATGCACCACGCTGCCGTCCTGGATATTCGAGTGCGCGCCGATGCGGATCGCCGCGATGTCGCCGCGCAGCGAGCAGCAGGGCCAGATGCTGGCCTCCTCGCCGACCTCGACATCGCCGGCGATGAACGTATGCGGCGCGATGTAAGCGGAGGGCGAAATCTGCGGAGCCCGGCCGAGGAAACACGCGATCTGTTCGTCGAAATTCATGCCGCCAACGTAGCCTCCGGCCAGCCCCCTCCAAGCCGAATTCATGGGCATCTGCGGGTTAACAAAAATGTGAAAAATTTACGCGATGGCTGTTGACAGTTTTGCGAGGCAAGTCCTAATCTCTGCCTCACCTCAAGCCACCCAATTCCATCCTGATATGAACAAAGTCGAACTCGTCGAAGCCGTCCAAAAATCTCTCGGCAAGGAAACCAGCAAAGCGGAAGCCGAGCGCGCGGTGAATGCCGTCATCGACGGAATCAAAGTGGGTGTCAAAAAAACGAAGACCGTTCAGTTGATCGGTTTCGGAACCTTCAAGGTCGCTTCCCGCAAGGCCCGGATCGGCGTCAACCCGAAGACCGGCGCAAAAATCAAAATCAAGGCTTCGAAGACGGTGAAATTCGTCGCCGGAAAAGCTCTCAAAGAGACGCTGTAAAGTTCCTTTAGCGGTTTCCCCCCCGCACCGAGAAGACCCGTTTGGCCGTTTGGCAAAACGGGTCTTCTCATTTTTACATGTAAACTAAACAGGATTGACGGGATTATCGGGATTTACAGGAAACGAAATCCTCGGAATCCTGTTAATTCTGCAAATCTTGTAAATCCTGTTTAGTTCACACTTATGAAATCTCCTCTGAAAATCGCGGTGACCGGCGCGGCCGGGCAGATCGGATACTCCCTCCTCCCCCGCCTCGCGTCGGGCGCGGTCTTCGGCTCCGACCAGCCCGTGGAGCTGCACCTCATCGAGATCGAACCTGCGCTGAAAGCGCTCGAAGGCGTGGTGATGGAACTGCACGACTGTGCATTCCCGCTGCTCTCGAGCGTCGTGGCCACGTCCGATCTCAACGAAGGCTTTCGCGGCGTGAACTGGGCGCTGCTCGTCGGCAGCGTGCCGCGCAAGGCCGGGATGGAGCGGCAGGAACTGCTCGGCATCAACGGGAAAATTTTTATCGGCCAGGGCCAGGCCATCCAGAAAAACGCCGCCGCCGATGCGCGCGTGCTGGTGGTGGGAAATCCGTGCAACACGAATTGCCTGATCGCGATGAACAACGCGAAGGACGTGCCGTCCGACCGGTGGTTTGCGATGACGCGGCTCGACGAAAATCGCGCGAAGGCGCAGCTCGCGATCAAGTCCGGCGCGCATTGGAGCGAGGTCGATCGCGTGGCTATTTGGGGCAATCATTCGAGCACGCTTTATCCCGATTTTGCGAATGCCCGCATCGGCGGAAAACCCGTCGGGGACGTGATCGCGGACAACTCCTGGCTCGAGGGCGATTTCATCAAGACCGTGCAGCAGCGCGGCGCGGCGATCATCCAGGCCCGCGGGCTGTCTTCGGCAAAGTCGGCGGCGCATGCCGCGATCGAGACCGTGCGGTCGATCGTCCAGCCGACGCCGAAGGACGACTGGCATAGCGTCGCGCTTTGCTCGGACGGCAGTTATGGCGTGGAGAAGGGATTGATTTCGTCGTTCCCGATCCGCTCGAACGGCCGCTCGGTCGAGATCGTGCAGGGTGTCGAACTCTCCGGGTTCAGCAAAACGAAAATTGGAGAATCCGTCGCCGAGCTGCAGCAGGAAAAAGCGATGGTGGCGGATTTGATCGATGGATAAGGCGATGCGCGCAAGCTGGACTTTCCGCGCCGCGGCCCTGCTCGGATTTCTGGGCGTGATGCTTGGAGCTTTGGGCGCGCATGCGCTCAAGCAGGCGCTGAACAGCTTCGACACCGCCGACATCTGGGAGACGGCGGTGATCTATCAGCTCGTGCATGCGGTCGCGCTGCTGGCGCTGGCGGCGACCGATCGCGCGAGCCGGTTGCTGGCCAGCCTGTGGATCGGCGGCGTCGCGATTTTCTCGGGCACGCTCTACATCCTTTCACTCTCGGATTGGAAGTGGCTCGGCGCGATCACGCCCATCGGCGGCCTGATGCTGCTCGCGGGCTGGCTGTTGCTCGCAATTCGCGGTCGATGAAGGCGCACTGCGAAACCATCGCCATCCCGACCCACGGAAAGGGCAGCTACGAAATCACGGATGAAGTCGCGCGCATCGTCTCGGAAAGCGGCGTGCGCACGGGCCTCGTGACGGTCTTCATGCAGCACACGAGCGCGAGCCTCGTGATCTACGAGAATGCGGATCCGTCCGCGCGCGAGGATTTGCACCGCTATTTCGAGAAGCTCGTTCCCGAGGACGATCCCGGCTGGGTGCATACGCTCGAGGGGCCGGATGACACCACGAGCCACCTGCGGATGGCGCTGACCCGCACGAGCGAAACGATTCCCGTGCAGGCTGGCCGAATGACGCTGGGAACGTGGCAGGGGATTTTTGTCTTCGAGCATCGACGCGCGCGACATGCGCGCCGTGTGGTCGCAAGTGTCGTCGGCGCATAGTTTGAACGCGCGGCCATGGTCTTCAACTCCTTCGAGTTTCTCTTCTTTTTCCCGGTCGTCTCGATCCTTTATTTCCTGTTCCCCCATGCGTGGAGGTGGGCGCTGCTTTTGGCCGCCAGCTGCCTTTTCTACATGGCGTTCATTCCGAAATATATTCTCATTCTCGTTTTCACGATCGTCGTCGATTATTTCGCGGGACGGTGGATCGAGAACGCCAACGGCGGGCATCGAAAGTTTCGGCTGGGATTCAGCCTGGCGGCCAACATCGGGGTGCTGGCCTACTTCAAGTATTTCAATTTTCTCGCGGAGAACGCGAACACGATCATGCAGGCCTCCGGCTGGCAGGGGAACCTGGTCCTGCAGAACATCATTCTTCCGATCGGCCTGTCGTTTCACACGTTCCAGGCGATGAGCTACACGATCGAAGTCTATCGCGGCACGCAGCGCGCGGAACGGCATTTCGGGATCTACGCGCTCTACGTGATGTTCTATCCGCAGTTGGTCGCCGGCCCGATCGAGCGGCCCCAAAACTTGCTCCACCAATTTTACGAGGTGCACACGTTCGATTACCGGCGGGTGACGAACGGACTGAAGTTGATGGCGTGGGGTTTGTTCAAAAAAGTGGTGATCGCTGACCGGCTGGCGGTGCTGGTGGACGCGGTCTATAAATATCCGCAGGGACAAAGCGGGTTTTATCTGGCGCTAGCGACGGTCGCCTTTGCGTATCAGATCTATTGCGATTTTTCGGGCTACTCCGACATGGCGCTGGGGGCGGCGGAAGTGATGGGTTTCCGGCTCATGCAGAATTTCCGGCAACCCTACCATGCGCGCACCATTTCCGAATTCTGGCGCCGATGGCACATCTCGCTCTCCACGTGGTTCAGGGATTACGTCTATATTCCGCTGGGCGGCAACCGGTCGGGCGCCTTGCGGCAATTCGTCAACCTGTTCGTCACGTTTTTGATCAGCGGGTTGTGGCACGGCGCGCAATGGACATTTGTTGCGTGGGGCGCGCTGCATGGGCTTTATCTTGGATTCGGCATGCTCACGCGGCCGTGGAGGGATCGCGCGTGGGCCTCGCTCGGCTTTGCGCCGAACCAGCGCTTCCGGGTGAGCGTGGGGATTTTCGTTACCTTTGTGCTGGTCTGTATCGGCTGGGTATTTTTCCGCGCGAAGACCATGGCGGATGCGGCTTTCATTCTCGGGCATCTCCATACGGGATGGGGCGAATTGCTGCGCCCGAAGCTCGTCGTGGAAAACCTGCGGCAGCTTGGTTTTTATACCCACGATATTTCCTATATCGCGGTCGCGCTGCTCATCCTCATGGCGGTGCATCAAATGCAACGCCGGGGTTCCGTGCGCGACTGGATCGAACGGCAATCTATGGGCGTCCGCTGGTCGATCTATTTTGGGGCCATGGCGGGGATTGTCGTGATGGGCGTCTTTGACCGGCAGAGCTTCATCTATTTCCAGTTCTGATGGAAAAGACGCCGCACACTTCCTTATCGGGAAAACGGAATCCCGCCAGGTTCTGGCTGAAGGCGCTGCTTTGGTCGTCGCCCCTGCTCGTCTTGCTGGCGCTCGACAATCTTCTCCTGCCGATAGGGACATTTTGTTTCCGGTCGTGGGAGAGCCTGGCGGTGAATAAAAATTTCCTGCATCTGCCCGGTCCATTTTATCCGGGGAAAACGCTGCAGCGCGTGGAAACCGGCGACGAAGGACATGGCACCGAATACGCCGTGGAGCGCGAAGTGGACTGGCACACGGACGCGCGCGGATACCGCAACCGGCGCCCTGAAACGGATTCCGCGGAGATCGTCATCGTCGGGGATTCCATGGCCGTGGGGTCCGGACTGACGCAGGCCGACACGCTCGGAGAAATGCTCGAGCGGGCGACCGGAATGCGGACCTACACTTTTGCGCCGGCGAATATGAACACCGCGGTGCGGGCGCTGGATCGCCAATTTACGCGCCTGCCACGATTTCTTGTCCTCGAGGTCATCGAACGATATGTACCGCTGCTCCGGTCGGCGGATCCCGCATTTTTCGGAAAAATGCCGCGGTATCGTCCCTCGCCGCCGAGATCGCCAGTCGCGGATGCTTTTTTCATTCGTCTCGATCACCTGGAAAAACTGGCGGCGCTGCGGACGACCCGGAGCTGGTTCAATCGAATGGCCGCAGCCTGGGTGCGTTTCGCGTTTCCTCAATCCGCTTCGGAATCGTTTTCCATTTCGCGCCTTCGAATGATCACGGACGACAAGGCCACGAACGCGCCTGTGCCCGAAGAAGTGATCGAGCGCTGCGCGCAGGCGGTGGCCAGCTATCGACCGTTTCTCGAGGCGCGTGGGATCGAAATGATTTTTCTCCCGCTGCCAAACAAGGAAACCATTTATTGGGACTACATGGAGCCGGCGATCGAGCCGACTTTCCTGCCGCGCCTGATCAAACGGGTGCGGGAACTCGGGGTGACTGCGATCGATGTCCAGGCCGCGATGCAAGCCGCGCGAAAAGCCGCTCCGGATACGATTCTTTATCAGCTGGATGACACCCACTGGAATGCCGCCGGCGTCGCGGTGACCACGGCTGAGTTTAAAAAGTATTTTGACTCGCTTCCCGCGAGCGTAAAAAATCCGGGGCCGGATCGCACCCGTCGCAAATCCGCCGACTAATGCGGCGAGTTATTGCTCGAACCAGGAGACGCCATTCGCGGCGGCGGATGCGGCGCGGGCGGAAGGATCGTCGACCAGCACGGCGCGGGTGAGCGGCGCCACGTGACCGTCGCAGAAAAGGACGTTCGCGATCGATGTGGGGCTGTTCGCGCGGCGGCCGTGGCTGAAGTCCACGGTGTCCGGCGTGACGAAAGGTTCGTAGCCGTTGACCTCAGTGAGGAAGACGACGTTGCCGGGAAAGTTCAGTTCGTTGATCTTGAAGCTGCGGACGCCTGTCTGCGGTTGCAGGGCGCGATTCATGGCGTAGCTGAAAAAGAAGGTGTCGGAATCCCAGATGCGCACGGGTTTGAGTGAGGGATCGATCCAGAGCGAGGGCACGCCGGGGCGGGGGCGCTGCTCGGGCGGCAGGTCGGCGAGGGCGGTCTGGCTGAGGTAGGGCGGCAGGGCATTATACCAGGCTTTTTCCTGGGTCGCGGCGACGGGAGCGGCACCGGTGTCGGGCAGCTGATTTTCGTTGTCGATGAGGTAGAGGTTCAGCGCGATGCCCCATTGCTGGAGGTTTCGGGCGCTGGCGGCGCCGGAGGCATCCTGGTTGCGGCCCATGAGCCACGCGATGACGGCGACGATGAGCAGGATGCCGACGGCGATGGCGAGCAGGAGCTCGCGAGGCCGCATGAATGGGCGATCGGCGACCCTTCTCAATGGATCCACCCCCCGGGAGTGCCGAATGGCAGGGGTTGCGGCGCTTTGGCGAGGAAGCTCACAAAATAGTCGAACTCGGAGCCGGCGGCGGCATCGCGAATGGTGCCGGGCGGCAATTTGAGCTCCTGCGCGAGCAGGGAGGCGAAAAATTTCGAGGTGGTGACGACGACTGGCTGGCCGGCGGGGAGATTTTGCTGCTTGAGGATGACCATGCCGTTGAATTTCCCGAGCCGCTCGAGCTGTGGGGCGGTGAGAGTGAGCTGCACGAGCGGAGTGGTCCAGGGGAGGCTGTTGAAGACGCGGCTGGCGGTGAGCGTGCCGGCGGGCCATTCGCCGCGGATGGATTGGCGCGAGTAGGCGGCGACCTGGGTGCCGGGAATCTGCGTGAGGGCCGTGAGGTAGGCGGCGAGGATTTGATCCTCGGGGACGGTGTCGTGGAGCTCGCCGAGTTTTTTGTCGGCGTGACGGATGGGCTCCTCGAAGCGGGCGATTTTTTGGATGAGGGCCGGGTCGGCGGGGGCGGTGTTTGCCGTCATGGGTAGCACTTGCTGGCTGAGGACGCGCCAGGAATTTCCGTCGCGTTTGAGGTCGAGGCGGGCGAGCGTGAAGCCGCCGTTGTCGCGAAGGATGTTTTCCGAGACGGGCGGTTTCCAGTCGTGGAAAGTTTTTTCGGACCAGGCGTCGCGTTCGCCGCCGGAGTAGACGCGATGGGCGAGGATGGCGTTGACGCCGAGCTTGTCGAGCTGGGCGAGGAAGGAGGCGGGCGGATCCTTGGGCGATTCGAATTTCATCCAGGTGAGCAGCGAAAGCGCGCCGGGCGGACGCGGGCCGAGTTTTTGGACGATGGCGGAGTAATCGCGCACGGGCTCGACGGAGCCCTCGGTGGCGCCGAACCATGTGGGAAAGCGCTCGGGGAAACTCTCGCGCGGCGTGTCGCCGTAGAAATTCGCGAGGATTTCGATGGGCAATCCTCCAAGGTCGGCGCGGGCGGCGAATTGCGTGCCGGCGGTGGCGGGGCGGCCGTCGGGCGCGGCGAAGGGGCAGAGGACTTTTGGTGTGAGCCGTGAGATGGCTTCGGCCGGGATGTTGTTGTCGAGGTTGCCGAGGACGACGAAATCGTAGCCGGCTTCATTGAAGAAGGTGACCATGTTGCCGCTGCTCGTGGCATGGCTGGCGAATGATCCGCCGAGGCTGTCGCCGAGATCGACGACCACGACTTTTGCCCCGGTGCCGGCGGCTTCTTCGCGCACTTTTTTGATGTAGCCGGCCATGTAGGCGTAGTGCTGGAGAGGGGCGAGATTCTGGAGCGCGGAGGGATAGACGTTGCCCCGGATGCGGCCGGATTGAAGCACGATGACGTCGGCGGCGTCCGATTTCGGCTTCGAGCAGCCGGCGAGCAGGCCGAGCGAGAGGCAGATCGCGGTGAGGGGGAAGCCCGCGAGGTGCAGGAAGCGGGTTGTGGGGCGGAATGGGTTCATGACAGGGCGCGGTTCAAAATACCCCAAGCATTTCCCGGGCGCGGGATGTTCTTTGAGCAAAAATTCCGACACATTCTATGGCGCATTGGCAAATTGCCCTGGCTTGCCGGAGAGGGGCGGGGGAGGAGTTTCGGCCAGGTAGTTTGCGCGGCAGAGCCGGGCGTAAAGGCCGTCGGCGGCGAGCAATTCTTCGTGGCTGCCGCGCTCGACGATGCGGCCGCGCTCGAGGACGAGGATTTGATCGGCATGGCGCACGGTGGAGAGGCGATGGGCGATGACGAAGCTCGTGCGGTGCGCCATGAGGCGGTCGAGCGCATCCTGAATGAGGCGCTCGGTGGTGGTGTCCACACTGGCCGTGGCCTCGTCGAGGATGAGGATGGGTGGATTTTTCAACAGGGCGCGCGCGATCGAGATCCGCTGCTTTTCGCCGACGCTGAGCTTGATGCCGCGCTCACCGACGGGACTGTGGAGGCCAAGCGGCAGGCGGCGCACGAAATCGGCGGCGTTCGCGCCCTCGAGAGCCGTCCACATCTCCTCCTCGGTGGCGTTCTGTTTACCGACCCGCAGATTCTCGGCGGTGGTGCCGTTGAAGAGAAAACTCTCCTGGGTCACCATCGCGATCGACCCGCGCAACACGGATTTCGGCAGCGACTCGATGGGGTGGCCGTCGAGCAGGATGCGGCCCCCGGTGCGCTCGTAGAATCGCACGAGGAGGCTGACGAGGGAGGATTTGCCGGCGCCCGTCGGGCCGACGAGGGCGATCATCTCGCCGGGAGCGGCATGCAGATCGATTCCGTGCAGCACCGGCTGTGCGCTCGCGTAGGAAAAATCCACATTTTCGAAGCGGACGTCGCCGCGAATTTCCATCGTGGCCGCCGGTGTCGCGAGATCCCTTTGGGCGGGTTCCGGCTCGGAGTCCATGATCTCGAAAACCCGCTCGCTCGCGGCGCGGCCGGCCTGGAAAAGCTGATTGAGCGAGTGGAGGCGCCCGATGGGCTCGTAGAGAAGCGGAGCGAGCACGAGAAACGCGACCAGGGTGCCGGGATCCATTTTTCCGATCAGCACTTCATGTCCGCCGAAAGCGATGATCGCGACGAGTCCGCACGAGTTCAGCAGGCTCATGGCGGGACTGTAGATCGCCCATGTTCGCATCACCGTGAGGGTGGCCGTCGCCAGGTTCCGGCTCGAGCGGTTGAATCGCGCATGCTCCGCCGTCTCGCTCGTAAAGGTTTTGATCTGGCGAATGCCGGAGAGATTGTCGTGGAGAATGGCGTTCATCGCCGAAGCTGCCTTGCGTTGCTTGCGATAGCGGGTATGCGCGGTGAGCGTATAGGCCAGAGCTCCCGCCGCGAGGAGGGGAACCGGCGAGGCCGCCGCGAGAGTGAGGATCGGGCTGTAGATCACCATCAGGACTCCGACGACCGCGATCTGCAGAACGGCAATCGTGCCCTGCTCGATGCCGTCGATGAGGACGCGCTCGACGGCGGTGACGTCCTCGACGAGTCGCGTCATGATGTCGCCGGTGGCGCGGTTATCGAACCACGTGAGCGGCAGGCGCTGGATGTGCGCGTAGAGGTCGCTGCGAAGATCGAAGATCACTTTCTGCTCGAACTCGTTGTTGAGCACGATGCGGACGCCGTTCAGCAGATTTTGCAACAGAAAGGCTCCAAATGCCGCCGCGACGAGCGGCACGAGCAATTCCGGGTGGTGGCCGTAAATGGCATCGTCGATAATCCGGCGGGTCACATCGGGAAAAACCACCACCGTCAGGGTGCCCAGGATGGCACAGCCCAGGGTCGCTCCGGCCAGCAGGGGATAGGGGCGAAGATAGTGCAGGACGCGCAGCGTTTGGCTCATCGAGCGCTATCTTCCCACATTTTGAGGCAGCGACGACTGTTTGTTTTTCGCCAATTGCCGGGGAACGTTGTGGCTGTGGTGGTTAGGATGCCGCCATTTCTGGGAAAATACGAGGATAAGTCCGCTGAATTCCGTGACTTCCGCCATTGGCACGGGAGCTGCTTTTTTGACTGGCCCACGCTGTGGCGCATCAACTTGTGCTGCCGTGTCTATCAAAACCAACCCACAAATCATCAAGCAACCATTGCCATGTTTATAACAACTCGAAAATGGACGTCCCTGCTCGCTGCCGTTCTCGTCGGCGGGTCAGCGTTCGTCGGAACCTGTGTGGCTCAAGACGCCGCCGCGCCGGCTCCCGTAGCCGCAGCCGCAGCCACGCCGGAGCCCGCCCCCGCACCTCCCACGATCGACCATGGCGACAATGCCTGGATGATGACTTCCAGCGCGATCGTCCTGTTCATGACCCTGCCGGGTCTGGCCCTGTTCTACGGCGGCCTGGTCCGCAAGAAGAACATCCTCTCCCAACTGGCGCAGTGCCTCGGTATTACCGGGTTGGTGACGATTCTTTGGTGGGCGGCGGGCTTCAGCCTTTCCTTTACGGAGGGGAATAACTTCATCGGCGGATTGACGAACGCCTTCCTGAAAGGCGTGGACAGCACTCCCGGAACCCTGCCCACGGTGCCGCAGAACGTATTCTGTGTCTTCCAGCTCACCTTCGCCATCATCACGCCGGCGCTCATTTTCGGCGGCACGGCCGAGCGGTTGAAGTTCTCCGCGGTGCTGGTCTTCACGGCGCTGTGGATGTTTGCGGTTTATTTCCCGCTCGCGCACATGGTGTGGGGTGGCGGCCTAATCGGCGCTAAGATTGGCGCGCTCGACTTCGCCGGCGGCACGGTGGTGCACATGTCCTCGGGTTGGACGGCACTCGTGCTGGCCATCATCCTCGGCAAGCGGCAGGGCTACGGCAAGGAGCCGATGGCCCCGCACAGCATGGTGCTCTGCATGGTCGGCACCAGCATTCTGTGGGTGGGCTGGTATGGCTTCAACGCAGGCTCCGCGGGTGCCGCGGATGGCATTGCCGCCGCCGCCTTCATCGCCACGACGCTCGCGGCCGCGATCGGCGGTTTCGTCTGGGCGCTGCTCGAATGGGTGTTCAAAGGCAAGCCCAGCGTGCTCGGCTTCTGTTCGGGCATCGTGGCCGGTTTGGTGGTCATCACGCCCGCCGCTGGCTTCGTAAACACGGACGGCGCCGTAATCATCGGCGTGGCTGCGGGAGTCATCCCCTTCTTCGCGGTGACCTATCTGAAGAAAATCATCGGCTACGATGACGCGCTCGATACCTTCGGCGTCCACGGCATAGGCGGCACGGTCGGTGCCATCCTTACCGGCGTCCTTGCCGACAAGGCCGTTAACCCCGCAGTTCCTGACGACAGGACCGCGCTGATCATCAGTCAGCTCGAGGCCTGCGGCGTCACCATCGCCTGGGTGGTCGTGGCCTCCGTCATCCTCGGCCTTATCGTCAAGGTCGTGATCGGCCTGCGTCCCTCGCCCGAGGAGGAAACCGAGGGTCTCGACATCACCGATCACGGCGAGGAGGGTTACATCCTGTCCTAATCGGAAACGCTTAAGACCAAGGAAAAATTGCCATGAAAAAAATCGAAGCAATCATCAAGCCCTTCAAGTTGGAGGAAGTCAAAGACGCGCTCGCGGACCTCGGCATCGAGGGAATGACCGTAAGCGAAGTCAAGGGCTTCGGCCGCCAGAAGGGGCACACGGAAATCTACCGCGGTAGCGAATACACGGTGGACTTCCTGCCCAAAATCAAGATCGAGGTTGTCCTCTCCGACTCTCTCCTCGAGAGCGCGACGACCGCCATCGTGAAGGCAGCCAAGACCGGAAAAATCGGCGATGGAAAAGTGTTCGTCTCCCCTGTGGAAGAGGCGATCCGCATCCGCACCGACGAGACCGGCGAAAAGGCTGTCTAGTCGAACAACTCAGGGTTAAAAGGGAATCATGCAGGGCGGTGGGGCGAAAGCCTCACCGCCCTCATGCTTTTTGAGAGGAGGAGATTTTTACAGGAGGAAACGGAGGAAACAGAGAAGTTCCCAACCTCTGTTCTCTCCGTTTCCTCCTGTAGAATTACTATGCGAGTTCGGCCGCGAGGCGGATCGCCGCGATCATGCTGTCGGGACGGGCGATGCCTTGGCCGGCGATTTCGTAAGCCGTGCCGTGGTCGGGACTCGTGCGGGGAAACGGAAGTCCGAGGGTGACGTTTACGCCGGCATCGAAGGCGTGAAGCTTAAGCGGGATGAGCCCCTGGTCGTGATACATGCAGAGAACGGCATCGAACTCCCCGGCGACCGCGCGAAAAAAGACGGTGTCCGGCGGCAGCGGCCCGACAAAAGCGCTTTGGGGATCGGCTGCCTGTAACTTCGCCATCGCGGGCGCGATGATTTCGAGTTCCTCGCTCCCGAGATCGCCCCCTTCTCCGGCATGCGGATTCAAACCCGCCACCGCGATCCGCGGATTCGCGAGGCCGCGCCGTCGGACGAAATCGCTCAACAGGCAGCCGACTCTCACAATCTCGGCGGTCGTCAATCGTCGAGGCACCTCCTGGAGCGGGACGTGGGCCGTGACCAGAGCGACGGTAAGCGCGCCGCCCGTGAGGCACATCGCAAAATTCGCGGTTCCGGTGCGGGCGGCAAAAAATTCCGTCTGTCCCGGAAAGTCGAAGCCGACGGCGTGCATCTGCCGCTTCGAGACCGGCCCGGTGACGACAGCGTCGAACTCGCCCGCCGAAGCGCGCGTGGCGGCTTCCTCGAGGGCTGCGGCAGCGGCGCGGGCGCCGGCCTCGCTCGGCTGGCCGGGCGTGCAGCTCTCGCTCGCGCCGAAAACTTCAAAATCCGCCAGCATCTTGATTTCCGTGCGCGCCAGCGCGGCTTGCACGACTTCCGGTCCGATGCCGGCAGGGTCTCCGAGCGTGATGGCAATTCTGGTCATTGGTTATTGGTCGTTAGTCATTGGTTGACGGCACGGAGCGCAGCCAGATTTCCAATGACCAATAACTAATGACCAGTGACGAGCAACTACGAATAGATCTTAATGTAGGCGTTCTGGCGCAGCGTATCGAGCCAGCGCTGGAGACCCTTGTTTTTTTCCTGATTGATCAGGTTCGTTTCGATCTCGTCGCGCACTTCGGTGATGGATTTGACGGCGGCATTTTTCCGCGCCTCGACCATCATGATGTAATAGGAGTTGCCGACCTGCACGACGTCGCTGATTTCCCCGGCCCGCAGCGCAAAGGCGCGGTTCGTTAGCTCCGGGCTGAGCTGCTTGCGGTCGATCCAGCCCCAGTCGCCATCGGCTTGCTGCGTGGTGGGGTCTTCGGAATACATTTGCGCCATACGGCCAAAATCCGCACCCGACGTGAGCTTGGAACGAATTTCCGTGGCCATTTCCTTTTTGCCGCCGGCGGGACCGGTGTCACTGTTATCGTCCTCGCGCAGGACGATCATCCGCAGCTTGATCTCCTCCGGCGTGGAGTAATCGACCTTGTGCTTGTCGTAGTAGGCTTGGATCTGCGTCGGCGAGATGACGAAGTCGTCCTTCACATACTGGCTGCGCATCGCGCTCACGATAATTTTATCGCGCTCGATTTCCTTGAACTTGGTGATCGTGTAGCCTTGAGCCTTCAAGGTGCGCACGAAGGCCGCGCGATCGCCGCCAAACTCGCGGCGGATGATATCCTGCACGTCCGCATCGATGAGATAGCTGGGGATGGTGACGCCGTCTTTTTCCTTTTTCTTGAACTCCTGGATGATGAGCTGGCGGTCGATGAGATCCTTCAATGCGGACAGGCGCATCTCCTTGATCTTTGTCTCGAGTTCCGCTCCCTGATAGGCCGAGCGCAGGCCGCGCTCGCGGGCGCCGATGACCTCGCGGACATCCGAATAAGTGATCACGTCGCCATTCACGACCGCCGCGATGCCGTCGAGCACCTCGCTTTGTTGCGCGAAGGCGGACCACGCCATCGAGACGGCGAGTGTGAAGGTAAGACAGGAAAGTCGTTTCATCCAAGAAGCGGGCGTTTCAGAAGAAACACCGAGACCTCGCGCAACCTATTTTCCGGGGTAGGCGAAGTCAAGCGGGGGAACTTCCCGCCGAAGAGCACATAGTCGCCCTTTTTTTTCAGCATGAGCTTTCCGTCTCGAACCTCGACGCTTCCGATGCGCTTCGACGCGGCCAGCAGCCGGATCGATTGCAGGGCCAAAAGATTTTCGACCGCGGCTGGCAACGGCCCGAAGCGATCGCGCCATTCCCCGCGCAATTTTTCCAGCGCGGCCTCGTCGGGCGCATCGGCCAGCTTGCGGTAGGCTTCGATGCGGGCCGGGGGATCGGCAATGTAGCCCGAAGGCAGGAAGGCGGGAGCCTGGTCTTCACCCGCGCGGGCGAACTCCGGTTCGTTCGTGCAGAGGAAGTCGAGCCGCACGCTGGCGGCCATCCCGGCGCGCGAAACCTCGCCCTTGAGCGTCGCGACGGAGCGCTTCAGCAGGCGGCAATAAAGATCGAAGCCGACCGCGAGGATGTGGCCGCTTTGCGCCGTGCCGAGGATGTTGCCCGCGCCGCGGATCTCCAGGTCGCGCATGGCGATTTTGAATCCGGCGCCGAGTTCCGAGTATTGGCGGATCGCCTGCACGCGTTTTTGCGCGATGCCGGCGATCATCAATTCCCTGGGCAGCAGGAGATACGCGTAGGCCTTGTGGTGCGAGCGGCCCACGCGGCCGCGGAGCTGGTAGAGGTCGGCGAGTCCGAAGCGGTCGGCGCGATCGATGACGATCGTATTCGCGTTCGGAATATCGAGGCCGCTTTCGATGATCGTCGTCGAGACGAGCACGTCGATTTTTCCCGCAATGAACTGCGACATCACCTCCTCGAGCTCGTGCTCGTCCATTTGTCCGTGTCCGACGGCCACGCGGCTGCCGGGGCAGAGCTCCCGCACGCGGCCGGCCAGTTTTTCGATCGTCTTCACGCGATTGTGCAGCAGGTAGACCTGCCCGCCGCGCTGGAGTTCGCGCCGCACGGCGTCGCGGATCACGCGTTCGTCGTAGGCGCAGATCACGGTCTCGACCGGCTGGCGATTCGGCGGCGGCGTCTCGATGAGCGACATGTCGCGCGCGCCCATGAGCGCGAGATAGAGCGTGCGGGGAATCGGCGTCGCGGAGAGCGTGAGCACGTCGACGAGGCGGAAGCGTTCCTTGAGGCGATCCTTGTGCTTCACGCCGAACCGCTGCTCTTCGTCCACGATGACGAGGCCGAGGTTCTTGAACACGACATCATCCGAGAGCAGCCGATGCGTGCCGACGACGATATCGACGCTGCCTTCGGCCAGGCTTTTCACCGTGCGGTTCTGCTCCGCCTTCGTGCGGAAGCGGTGCAGCGCTTCGATGGAAACCGGGTAATCGCTCATCCGCTCGCGGAGCGTTTGATAATGCTGCTGCGCGAGCACGGTGGTCGGCGCGAGGAAGGCGATCTGCCTGCCGCCCATCACGGCTTTGAATGCCGCGCGGATCGCGATTTCGGTTTTTCCAAAACCCACGTCGCCGCAGACGAGGCGATCCATCGGTCGCACGCCTTCCATGTCGGCCTTCGTCTCGTCGATGGCGCGCCGTTGATCGCGCGTGGGCTCGAAGACGAAGCTGCGCTCGAACTCCTGCTGCCAATGCGTGTCCGGCCCGAAAGCATGGCCCGTGCTCGTGTCGCGCTCGGCCTGCAGCCGGAGCATCATGGCCGCGTATTCGAAAATCGAGCGCTCGGCCTTGCCCATCGCCCGCTGCCATTTGCCGTCGCCGAGTTCGCTCAGCGCGGGGTGGCGTTTGCCGAGGCCGACGTAGCGGGAGACCTGCCAGGCCTGGTCGAGCGGGACGTAGAGCCGGGAGTCGTTGGCAAATTCGATGACCAGCTGGTCGCCGCCTTCCGCGGGTTTCTCCATGCCGAGATACCGGCCGACGCCGTGGTCGAGATGGACGACGAGGTCGCGCTCCTCGAACTCGGCGAAATCCACCGCCGCGCGCGCCGCCAGCGCGCGTTCGCGCCGCACCAGCACGCGGCGGGCCTTCTGGCTCGACGAGCGGCCGAAGAGCTCGGCGTCGGAGAGCACGGCGAGACGCGCCGAGGGGCAGGTGAAGCCGGCGGAGAGGTTGCCCTGGAGAAATTCGAGCGCCGAAGCATCGAGGCCGTTGTCCATGGCGAAGCCGTTGGCTTGGGCCAGCTCGCCGAAGCGCTCCCATTCGCCCTCGTTGTTGCAGACGAGCACGACTTTCCAATCGCCGGAAATCCACTCGCGGATCTGCGTGAAGAAGCGCGAGCGCTTGGCTTCGTTGACGACGAAATCTCCCGCTTCGAAAAAATCGATGCCGGGCGGGAAAAACGAGAGGGCGTTGTCGGCGATGTCCTCGCGGATGTGGATAGCTGCGATTTCCGGCGCGCAACCGATGGCGATGCGCACATCGTTTTTGGCGAAGTAGGTTTCGAGCGGGACCAGCTTGCGATCGGGATCGCCGAGCAGAATCTCGCAGCGCTCGAGCGCGCCGCTGGAAGTCTGGCTGTCGAGCTGGAACTCGCGGATCGATTCGATCTCGTCGCCGAAGAACTCGATGCGCGCGGGCAGGGGATTTTGCCACGAATGGACGTCGAGAATGCCGCCGCGCCGCGCGAACTGGCCGCGTCCAAAAATCTTCGGCACGCGTTCGTAGCCGCCTTTTTCGAGGGCGGCTTCGGTGGCGACGAGGTCGAGGCGTTGATTCACCGCGAGCGTGAGCGCGTTTTTGCGGAACGTGTCCGGCGCGGCGACGCGGCCTTCGAGCTCGGCGGCGACCGCGACGATCGTCGCTCCTTTTGCGCCGCCCGCGAGCCGGGAGAGCACTTCGAGGCGCTCGGATAAGGTCTCGGGGTCGGCGAGGATCTCGTTTACGGCCTGCGGGTCGCCCCCCCGGCCGATGGTCTCGAGCGGCGGGAAGAGGGAGGCGCGCACGCCCCAGGTGGCGAGATCGGAGGCGATTTCCTCCTGCCGGCGGACGTCGGCGCAGAAGACCCAGGTGTTGGCGCGCGAGGGTTTCGCGAGGACGGCGACGACGGCGGATTGCGCGGCCGGCGTGACGGAGCCGAGAAGGGTTTGCTCCGTTCCGAGTGCGTCGCGCAGCCGTGCGAGAATGTCTTTAACCGGCACGCAGGACCTCCCGGCGATAGCGCTCCCACAATATCCCGACGAGCGGATCGCCGGGGAGTGCGCGGCCGTCGATGGCGGTGAGATTGAGGAGGCCGAGGCGGCTGTTCGTGAGAAAGGCGGCGCGCGCTCTCGGCAGGTCGCCGCGCGTGAGATCGGCTTCCGCGGCCCCGATCCAGTCGCGCACGATGCCGTGCCTCACCGGCCGGCGCGGCGTTGTCAAAACGTCGTCGATAAGCAGGAATAAATTGGCCATGGCGCCGCCGAGAAGAAGTCCCCCGGGCGTGCAGAGGATCGCTTCCTCTCCGCCCGGCGGACGGGCGCGAATATGCGGCCAGTAGTTTCCCGTCTTGCCGAAAGGCAGGGCCGGAGCGAACTCGACCGTCACCGCGCGGGCGTGGGCGAGGTCGGTCAAGGCGGGCATTGCTTCGAAAAGGAGCGCGACACGCGAGACATCGCCATCGCGGTCGCCGGCGGTGAGGTAGACGCGAAC
>JAATET010000033.1 GCA_015655545.1 Chthoniobacterales bacterium
CGGCGAGCAGCGCGTCGAGAGGCGCCGGAGGCCGCGCGGCCCGAAACCGCGGCGGCTCGGCCCCGGCGGCAGACGCACCCGACTTCGCGGCGGCTTCTTCAAGGGAGGCGGGCATGGCGGACTTACGGCTGGGCTTTTTTGGCGAGGGCCTCGATGGGGCCGAAGGCGATGCCTTCCTCGATTTTCGGATCGCCTTTCACGAGGCCGAATTTTTTCCACCATTCGGTCGTGAGCGCCCAGTGGTCCTTGATCTGGCCGTTTTTGAGCCCGATGGGGCCTGGGCCTTCCATTACGCCCATGAACTTCGCGGCGTCGGGCAGGTCGAAGACGTAGATGCCGCCCTTGAACCACTTGCCGTCGGGGCCGATGACATTCTCGACTTCCTTCACGTCGAACTTGATGGCCTTGGCGATGATCTCGTTGCCTTCCTTGGGGTGGGCCTTCCACCACGCGACGGCGTCGAAGTAGGCCTTCAACGTCTTCGCGGCAAGCTCGGGTTTGTTCTTGAGGAAGCTGTCGGACATATACATGCCGTCGCCGAGGAGGGCGGTTTCGAGCCAGTAGGGTTCGAGCGAATTGGCGGCGACGCGCGAGCCCTTCAATGTGTCGAGCACCTTGCCGCCGAAGGGTTCCCAGAATTCGCCGGCGGCGACCTTGCCGCCGACCATCGCGGCGACGGCGTCGTCCATCACGACGTTCGAGTATTTCACCTCGTCGAATTTCACGCCGTTCTTTTCGAGCCAGATGCCCATGTAGATTTGCGTGAGGCCGCCTTCGAGCACGGCGACGGATTTGCCCTTGAGCTCCTTGGGGTCCTTGATGGACGGCGAGAGGATGATCTTGTCGGTGCCGGTGGAGGGGTTCGTGTAGGTGACGAGCTTCACGGGCACGCCGGTGTCGGCGGCGATGGGGCCGTATTCCACGGTGCTCGACGTGACGTCGAGCTTGCCCGCGGCCATCTGGGCAAAGCTCTCGTAGGGGTCCTCGATGATCTGGATGTCCCAGTCGATGTCGGGCGCGAGGTTCTTTTCCTTGGCGATGAACCAGAACGCATAGCCCGGCCACGAGAACAGTGAGACGCGGACTTTTTCGGCGGCGTGAGCGGACGGCAGGACGAGCAGCGCGGCAAGCGCGAGCAGCAGGAGTTTTTTCATTGGTGCGGTGGTGGTTTGTGGGTTTCTAGCGGATGGACTTGCGGAGATAGGGAAAGGCGAGGGTGCGCAGGCCGCGCAGGAGCGCATCGGAGGCGAAGCCGAGCAGGCCGATGGTGAGGATGGCGGCCATGATGATGTCCATGCGCACGAGGCGGCGGGCGCGCATCATCACGGCGCCGATGCCGTCCGTGGAGGCGACGATTTCGGCGATGACGAGATAGGTCCAGCTCACGGCGAGCATCTGGCGCATCGTATCGAGATAGAAGGGCAGGGCGCACGGGAGCAGGACAGTGCTGAGCGCGCGGAAGCGGCCGGCGCCGAGGGTGCGGGCGCATTCCAGATATTCGATCGGCACGCGCTTGGTGTCGTCCATCACGAGGCTGATCAAAAACCAGACGACCCCGATGAAGAGCAGGGCGATCTTCTGCTCCTCGCCGGTGCCGAACCACGCGAGCAGCAGCGGGATGAAGGAGGGCGCGGGCAGGTAGCGGAAGGGGGAGACGATGGGGTTGAGAAACCCCTCGACGGCGGGAAAGGCTCCCATGAGCAGGCCGATGGGGAGCGCCACGGCGGCGGCGAGGGAAAAGCTCAGCGCGATGCGCTTCAAGCTTTGCAGCACGTCGGCGAGGTAGTTTTTTTCGACGAAAAGCTCGCCGAGCGTCTTGACGACCTGCGAGGGCGGAGGCAGCAGCGCCGCGAGCTCGGGAGGGCGGGGCGCGAACTGCCAGACGCCGAGGAAAAGCAGCCACGCCGCGATGGCGAGGACGACGCGGGTGCGGGCGGAAAGCGGGGCGAGGAACTCGAACCAACGGAGCCGCCGGGCTTTTCGAGCCGGGAAGGTGAGGGCGGCGCTCATCGCTTACACAAAGGTGAGACGGCGGCGGAGGTGCGCCTCGTTGATGGCGTAGAAGCCCTCGTTCCACTCCTTCATTTTTTGTTCGAGATAGATGGCCTTGAAGTCGCCGAGCACGCGGTCCATGAGCGGATCCGCCTCGAAGGCCTCGAGGGCGTGAAGCTGGGTGCGGGGCAGAAGGTCGACGCCGCTTTCCCGCAGCTGCGCGCGGGTGAGCGAGTAGCAGTTCGTATTCAGCGGAGTGCCGGGGTCGAGCTGCTGCTCGATGCCGTCGAGGCCGGCGGCGAGCTGGACGGCGGCGGCGAGGTAGGGATTGCAGCTCACGTCGGGCGCGCGATTCTCCACGCAATAGCGATTGAGCGGGAAACGCAGCATGGCGGAGCGGTTGTTCCGGCCGTAAGCCATCATGACCGGCGCCCACGAGATGTCGGGCATGTCGCCTTGGGCGATCAGGCCCTGGTAGCTGTTGTAGGTGGGAGAGGTGACCGCGGTGATGGCGGGAGCGTGCTCGAGGAGGCCGGCGGCGAAATGATAGGCGAGCGGGGAAAGGTCGATGCCGTTCCTTTCGGCGAGGGGGCTGCCGCCGGGCGGCGGCGCGAAGAGATTCTCGCCCGTCTCCAGGCTCGCGAGCGACATATTGAAATGGCAGCCGGAGCGAAAGTCGTCCGCATAGGGCTTCGGCACGAAGGTCGCCGTCGCGCCGATCGAGCCGGCGACCTGCTTGGCGAGCAGGCGCATGAAGGTGAAGCGGTCGCAGTTCGCGAGCGCCTCGGCGTAATGAAGATCGAATTCGTATTGGCTGTGCCCGCCTTCCTGGTCGAAGGAATACAGGCCCCAGCCGAGAGTCTCCAGATGGCGCGCCATCGGCGCCAGAAAGTCGAGCGAGCCGATCGTCTGCTGGACGTCGTAGGCCGGACAGGTGCCCTGATAGCGCTGCGGCGGGAGGATGCGCCGCTCGCCCGTGCCGGGATCCACGCGCACGACGTAGAACTCCGGCTCGAAGCCGACATTGAATTTGAAGCCGAGACCGGCGGCCCGCTCGAGCTGGCGCTTGAGGATGCGGCGGGAGTCGTGCGGATAGGGCAAGCCGTGGTAATAAAGATCGCCGAAAAAATAGGCGAGCCGCGCGTCCCACGGGCAGATGAGCATCGTGTCGAGGTCCGGCACGGCGGCGGCTTCGTCCTCATGCGGACCGACCAGCCCCATGCCTTCCATCGCCCCGAGCGTAAAGAGCTCCGAGCCATGGGCCATTTTTTCGAAGGCGGAAAGCGGGGTGGTTTTCGCCTTCGGCACGCCGTGAATGTCGACGTAGGTCGAGAGGCAAAACTTCACGCCGGCTGCTTCGAGCGCCGCGCGGGTGGCGGTGAGTTTCTGCGGGTCCACGGCGAAATCCGCGGGAATGGCGAAGGTCGGCAAATCATTCATCGCGAGCCACCATGCGGACATTTCGCAATCCACGAAATGAGAAGGCCGTCTTATGACGGCGATGAGTGACCGCGCCCCATCAGCACGGCGGCGTGGCGGTTCTCGACGCCGAGTTTTTGGAAGATGTGGCTGAGGTGGTTCTTCACCGTGTGGTTGCTGATGCCGAGGATGGCCGCGATGTCTTCGTTCGACTTGCCCTCCGACAGCCAATGGTGGATCTCGCGCTCGCGCAGGGTGAGCAGGCGGAGGTGATTCTCGCCGCCTTCCATGAGATGGACGACGGGATTGCTCGCGGGCTGTGGCGCGCGGAGGGAGGCCGGCGCGAGTTCGTCGAGACCGACGACGCCGACGCAGCGGCCCTCCTCGCAAAGCGGCATGACCTCGCTGCGGATGCGCAGGATGCGGCCCGCGACCGGGTAAAGGTAATCCTCGACGCGGCAGCGGCCGCCGTGCCGCTTCGGCACCCAATACCAATCGCCGGGGCCGGGCCGCTCGTAGCCCGTGACCGGATCGAGTTTCGGACTGCCGTAGGCGCGGTGCCAGTAGGGAACGAAGCGCCCGGTGGAATCATGGCCCGGGGCGAAACGAAACTCATCGTCCCGGCCGTCGAAACTGTCCGGCTCCCACACGCTCCACGCGCCAAACAAGCCAGGCTGGGCGTCGAGCGCGCGGCGGAGAATTTCGGAATAGGTCTCTCGATGCGTGATGCCGAGACGGCGCAGGGCGACGAACGCTGCGGCGAGGATTTCGACGGGACGTTCCATATCGTCGGGTAAAGCAGGATGCGTTCCCTTGCTACGACGTGGCAAAAAAACCGGAGCGAGCCGCGGGACGGAGGACCAGTGCCTCGGAGGCGAGGGGGCGCGCTGCCGATTTCTGAATTTGTTGACGTGAGTGATACTAGGATATAGTATCGTAATGAGTGAATCACAAGCAACGCGACACCCTGCGTAAAATATTTGAGGTTCCCGTCCGCGGAGACGTGGCATGGGGTGATATCGAGCGGTTGTTTCGCGCGCTTGGAGGAGAAGTGTCCGAAGGTTCCGGATCGAGAGTGAGGGTGGCCCTCAATGGTGTAAAGGCTGTCTTTCACCGACCGCATCCGAAACCGGATACCGACAAGGGCGCACTAAAAAGTGTGAAACGATTCTTAACCGAGGCGGGAATAAAATATGATGACCTATAAAAAATATACGGGAACTGTGACCTTCGACGACGAGGCGGAAATTTTTCACGGCGAAGTCGTCGGCCTGCGCGACGTGGTAACTTTTCAGGGGTCGAGCGTTAGCGAACTAAAGAAGGCATTCCGGGATAGCGTGGATGACTATCTGGCATTTTGCCAGGAACGCGGTGAGCAGCCGGAAAAGCCCGTGAGTGGAAAATTCCTGATAAGGATAAGGCCAGAGCTTCACCGACGGTTGATTATCGAAGCCGCTCGAGAGGGGATGAGCTTGAACCAGCTGGCGGAACATCGACTGGAAGTGGCTTAGTATCCAAGGAACGTGGTTTGCGGATTTGTGGAAAGCGCCACAAGAATCTTCTCCTGCCCGTTCTTGTTCTTGCCGCACTCATGGCCTGCGGCAAAGGCGGCTTGATCTTCACCCCCACATGACTTACTTCGTTTTCACTTCGAACGTGGTTATAGCGGGAAAGTTGTCTGTGATTTTATCAGCTGGCACCATATTGTCATTGTTCAGGCTGAGCTTTGCGGTTGCCTTACCGGTTGCCGGTACCTCGCCCAGCCAGACGTAATTCTCGTCATGGTCGTCGTCTATCTTACGGACGAAGGCTGCGCAAATAATCGTCGGCGCTTGGGCTGGCACCTCGAACTCGAAGTTGCCATCCGCATCGGTCTTATTCCCGGCGGGCGCAACCTTAAACCAGCTCTGACGAAGAACCTGAAGGTGGTCTTGCCCGTCAAGGCGAACGCGCTTCGCGGCAGCGTTCATCGGCTCGAGATATTTATCGGCGTCCCGCTTGAACCTCTCCAACTGCTCTTGGGTAACAGCCTGCCTTACAAACAGCATCTGGTTATCGTAAAGGCTCTTCTCGGCCTCGAAGAACGCTTTCCGAAATTCTACAAGATTGGGTAGAGCCTTTTTGTAGATGGGTTTGAGGCTCTCATACTGCTCGCGGGTGAGTTGCTTAATTTCCAGCAAGGAAAGCTTGAGCGTTTCGCCGTTCGCCATTTGAACGAACGCCTGCCCGGTAACGGTGGTTGTCTCAATCGGCGCAGGAGATGGCGAGGGCGTTGGGGTGGATGCCGGAGATGTCGGCTTGCTGCACCCAGCCAAGGTTGTGATTAGGGAAATGGCTAGGAGGCGGAACATGGCGAGAATAGTAGCGTTACAAATCTCCCCCGGCGAGTGAGAAACCGGCCTTCCGCGTGGCGGCAAAGATCACGTCCGCCATCATGTGGATCGAGAATTGGACCCCCTCTTTTTCGGACATGATCTCCTTCAAAAAGATGGTGCGGTTTGACGTATAGTCCGTTGGGATCGAGACGGAAAAGTAGGTGAATTTTTTCAATTCCCCGTGCCAAATTCTAAACTTGGTGACCGATTCAAATGGCGGATCGCGGAAAAACTTTTCGATTGCGCCATTGGCTCCGGCAGTGTCCCAAGTCACCATCTCTCGGCAAAAGTAAATATCGTTCCAGCACTCGAAATGAGGGAAGTGAGCGAAGAGGTGCCGCAACACTAAAAGGAGTTTCCGACAGGCGATCTGCTGCGGTGGTTTTTTGCCCCTGGCGTATTCGGCGTCCACCGCCTTGACAACCGGAACCTTGAAGATTTCGGCGTAGAGGGAGAACACGTCTTTGATACGCCCGAAGCGCTCGTGCGCCTCTCGCCGCCAGAATTTCTCCCCGTCTATTTCCGGTAGGAGGCGTGTGAATCGGCCAAGGCAGTTTTTGAAAAACGCCTTCTGCGCTTCGGTCATTGAGGTTTCCGGCGCGGGCATGAACAAAAATTCTGCCCGGTCTCGCTAGAATTTTACAGCCGATTAAGGAGACGATTCTCAAACTTGATGTCATGTTGCTTGTGGCGAGGTTATTCATTCAGAGCAAAGTGCGTTCATTCGTTACGACGAGGCGAAAAAACTCGAGGCGAGCCGGGGCACTTCGGACCAATGCTCGGGACCGAGGGGAGGCTCGTCGGTTTTGGCGCGTTCGACGATTTCTGCGAGCGCATCGCCGATCTGCAGGAATAACACCGCGCCTTCATCGGCGGTGGCAGCGGACGGTTGGCCAGTGACGCCGTTGAGACTCGTTTGGGCGACGGGGTAGGAGAACACGGAATCCGTGGTGCGGTCGGGATCGTCGGACTCTTTCAAGCGGTCGAGATGGACGAGTGCCGGTGCGAGGTGGAGCAGCAAGGCGGTTTCCGCGCGGTTCGCGTGCAGGTCGGCAGCGTCGGCGATGAAGGCCTGCCAGATCTCCGGCGTGAGCGCGAAGGTGTGGCGCGCGCCGACGAGCAATTCGCCCATGTGCGCGAGGCGGATCTGGTCCACGGCGGCGCGCAATGTAGCGTCGTTTCCGAAGTGCGAGTTGACGAGAAGCAGACGTTTCCAGCCGGTGGCTGCGGCCCACGCAGCGAGCTGGCGGAGGGTCGAGAGGAAAGTCTCATGAAGCACCGAGAAGGTGCCGGGCCATTTCGGAGTGTGGCCGGCGGAGACCGTGTAGGCCAGCGGCGGCGCGATGGGGACGCCGGTTTTTGCAGAGGCATACGCGCAGGCCGCGGTCGCTAGGAGGGTGTCGGTCTGGATGGGAAGGTGCGGGCCGTGCTGCTCGGTCGCGCCGAGCGGAAGCAGGAGGAGACCGCCGTTCTTTTCACGCAGCTCGGCGACGTCGGGCCACGCGAGTTCGTCCAGAAAAACCGGCGCGCCGCCGGCGGCTTCCCGGATGCATTCGAGCGCTGATGCCGGCAGCATTTCTAAAACAGCCGCGCATAGCGGTCCGTCTCCCACTGGCTGACCGTCTGGTGGTATTGGCGCCACTCCTCGCTTTTGTAGGCGATGAATTCGTTGCGAAGGTCCGAGCCGAGCGTCTGTTCGACGAAGGGATCGTCGGCAAACGCCCGCACCGCCTCGTCAAGGGTGCGGGGGAGTTCGGAGATGCCGCGCCCGGCGAGTTGCGCGCCGGTGAACTCGTAGAGGTTTTCCTCGTTGCTTGCGCCGGGATCGAGCTTTTCGCGAATGCCTTCCAGTCCCGCGGCGAGGGCGAGCGCGGCGGCGAGGTAGGGGTTGCACGAGGCGTCGGCGTTGCGCGACTCGACGCGGCCGCCGCCCATCGGCACGCGGACGGAGTTCGTGCGGTTGTTGCGGCCGTAGCTATTGAAGACAGGAGCCCAGGAATAGTAGGCCATGAGGCCGCGGCGAACGAGGCGCTTGTAGCTGTTCACGGTCGGCGCGAAGGCGGCGCAGAGCGCGGGGCCGTGGCGGAGGATGCCGGCGATGAAATGGTAGCCGAGCTCGGTGAGGCCGAGGCCGCGCGGGTCCTCGGAAGGATCGCGGCGCTCGAAGAGATTCGCGCCGGTCTTCGCGTCGCTGAGCGACATGTTGAAATGCGCGCCGGTGCCGGTCCGGTCGGCAAAAGGCTTCGGCATGAAGGTGGCGAGCAGGCCCTCCTCGGCGGCGTAGTGCTTCGCCATGTGGCGGAAGAAAATGTAGCGGTCGCACATGGTGAGGGCGTCGGCGTATTTGAAATCGAACTCGAATTGAGAGTTCCCGTCCTCGTGGTCGAACGAGTAGAGCTCCCAGCCGAGCGCGTCGATCGCGGTGGCCATTTTGTCGAGCCACGGATAGCGGTCCATGAACCGCTTCACGTCGTAGCAGCTTTTCACGAGGTCGTCGTCGGGGTTGGGAATCTCGAGCCGGCCCTCGGGGGTGAGGCGCACCACGTAGACTTCGCATTCGATGCCCAGGTTGAAGCCGAAGCCCAATGCGGCGGCGGCGGCGATTTGTTTTTTCAACGCGACACGGGCATTGATTTCGTAGGGCTCGCCCTTGAATTCGTTGTCGGCGGGAAACCAGGCCACCTCGGGATTCCAGGGGAGGATCATCGCGCGGTCGAGGTCGGGCCGGGAACTGATTTCGTCGTCGTTCGGCCCCTGGCCAAGGCCGTCGAGCGCGTAGCCGGTGTAGAGCTCGGAGCCATGGGCGAAGTGCTCGAAGTGCGAGAGCGGCACGACCTTGCCCTTGGGCACGCCGTGAAGGTCCACATACGCGCCGACGCAGTATTTCACGCCTTTGGCGGCGAGGCCGGATTTGAATTCTGAAACGGATTTCATGAATTTTTAACCACAGAGGACACGGAGGACACAGAGAAGGAGTGAGGATTTTTTTCCTCTCCGTGATCTCTGTGGTTGGTCTTCATTCCACGTCGTCGCCGGCCATGGTCATGCGGGCCATGGGCAGCTTGTCTTCTTCCGCGGTCTCCGTGGCGGGACCGTGGATGAGTTCGTCGAGGCGGGCCTTCAACGCGACGAATTCGGGCGAAATGAATTGCGCGACGCTGCGGGGACGAGGAACGGGATTTTCGATGATCTCGCGGACGCCGCCGGGGTTCGTGCCGAGGACAAGGATGCGGTCGGAGAGATAGATGGCCTCGTCGAGATCGTGCGTGATGAAGAGGATCGTGACATCGACCTTCCTCCAGATCTGCTGGAGGTAGCCCTGCATTTTGCAGCGGGTCTGGGCATCCAGGGCGCCGAAGGGTTCGTCCATGAGGAGAATACGCGGCTCGTTGGCGAGGGCACGCGCGATGGCGACACGCTGCTTCATGCCCCCGGAGAGTTCGTGCGGGTAGGCGTTTTCGAACTTGGCAAGGCCGACCATGTCGAGCCACGAGCGCGCCTCGCTCTCGGCGGTGGAGCTGCTTTTTCCCCGCGCCCGGAGGCCGAACATGACGTTGCGTTTCACGGTGAGCCACGGGAAGAGCGTGTAGCCCTGGAAAACCATGCCGCGGTCCGGGCCGGGACCGGCGACCGCCTTCCCATCGAGAAGAATGTCGCCGCTGGTGGCTTCGTCGAGGCCGGCGACGATGCGAATGAAGGTGGATTTCCCGCAGCCGGACGGACCGATGACGGTGATGAACTCCCGCCGGTGGATGTCGAGCGAGACGTGATCGAAAACGACGTGACGCTCGGCATCGAGGCCGTAGGTTTTCTCAAGGTCCTTCACCCGCAGGATGACCGGGCGCTGGCGGATGCGTTCGAAGCGGGCGGCGACCTCGGGGGCCTGGTCGCGGTAGTCGGGAAGGGCGAGAGCGGAGTGGACCATGGGAAATCAGGCGGCGGTTGGAGTGGCGGCGGGCGCCGCGGATCGCCGGGGCCACCAGGAGCGGCGGGCGGCGGACGTGCGGGAGCGGCGTTTTTTCCAGGGGAAGAGATGGGCGCCGAGCAGGGCGAGGATGCGGTCGGTGGTGAAGCCGAGGATGCCGATCATGATGATCGCCGCGAAGACGTTGTCGTAGATGCGGTATTTCGCCTGCTGGTTGATGAAATACGTGATGCCGGAGCTGGCGCCGATGTATTCCGCGACGATGAGATAGGTCCAGGCCCAGCCGAGCAGGATGCGCATGTCGTTGTAGAGGTCCACGGAGATGCCGGGGACGATCACGCGCAGGAGGAGGCAGAGGCGGTTTGCGCCCAGCGTCTGCGCCGCCTCGATGAGGGAGGTGTCGAGCTTGCGCGTGGTATTTGCGATCACGAGAACCTGCTGGAAGAAGGTGCCGAGAAAGATGATGGCGATCTTGGGCGGGGCGTAGATGCCGAGCACGGCGACGGCGAGCGCTCCGAAGGCGGGCGCCGGCATGTAGCGGGTGAAATCGACGAACGGCTCGGTAAGCCGCGAGATGGGCGCGTAGACGCCGCAGAGAATGCCGAGCGGGACGCCGATGAGCGAACTGAGGGTGAATCCCAAGAAGATGACCTGGATGCTCTGCCAGAGGCTCTCGTGCAGCCACTTCTCGCCTTTGCGGCGGGGCGGGGTGGTGAAGCTTTTGTAAAATGCCCGGGCGACTTCGTGCGGGGCGGGCAGGAAGACCGGATTGGCGGGGACGCCGGCCGCGAGCGGCTGGCCGGCCGCCTTCAGCTTCGCGTTTTCGGCGCGGAAGATTTTTTTGTCGATGAGCGTATCCGGACGGAAATAGGAGACGCCGCCGGGCTCGGTGATTCTAACGAGCGGATGCCAGACGAAGGGGACATAGCTGACGATCGCCCACGCGACGAGCGGCAGCAGAAACGAGAGCCAGAGGAAGATCGCCTGGCCCGAGGCGGGCAATTCACCGAATGGCTTCAGCCACTGGCGGCGTGCGGGCTTCGGTGCGGATTCGCCCATGGCTCAGGCGGCTGGTTCGTGAGAAGGCAGGCAGGGCGGCATTTGATCTCGTCCTGCCATCTCGGAAAGATCATTTCAGCGAGTCCGTGATCGCGGAATCGATGTAATCGGTGGTCGGCACCGGCTTCTCGTAGACCTTGTTCGCCACGTTGAACTCGTCCACGATCACGTCCGAGCCGTAGACCGAATCAAGGCCCTTGCCGGGTTTGAAGGCTTTTTTCGCTTCGGCGAGCGTCAGGATTTTGGTGCCGTTTACGAAGCTCTTGTATTCCTCGGGCGAGAGGCTTACGCGCGCGGCCATGAGCTTGATCGCGTCCTCGCGGGTCTTCGGATCGTAGAAATAATCGACGACCTTATACCAGACCTGGGCGACCTTTTTCCAGTCGTCGGCGCGCGCCGAGAGACTGGACGGGCTGACGGCCAGCACGTCGTAGATCAGGCCGGGAACGTCCTTGCTGGTGTAGATGGCCTTCGAGCCGGGAACGGCCTTGAGCGCCTGGCCGGAGCTGGGCTGCCAGGCGCCAATCGCATCCACATCGCCGGAGGCAAACGCCTTGGGCGTCTCGCCGGTGGGGATGTTGACGAGCTCGACATCGGATTCCTTCAGGCCATTGGCTTCGAGAGCCTTGAGGATGAGGAGATGATCGACGAAGCCGATCTCGACGCCGATTTTCTTCCCCTTGAGATCCTTCACGGTCTCGATGCCGGGCTTGGCGACGATCATGTCGTTGCCGTTGGAGTAATCGTTGATGATGACCGTCTTGCTCGGCGCGCCGGTGGCGCCGGTGACGAGCGCGTCGCCATTGGTCATGCAGACGGCGTCGAGCTTCCCAGCGCCGAAAGCCTCCATGGAAGGCACGTATTCGAACCATTCGAAATCGACATCCACGCCGGCTTCCTTGAACCAGCCTTTCTGAATGGCGACCTCCCAGGCGACCCAGCCCGGCCAGTCGCTGTAGCCGATCTTCAGCGGCTCGGCTTGCAGGGAGTGAATGGAGAGTCCCGCGGTGGCGACCGCGAGAAGGGCGAGGCTTCGGAGAAGTTTCATGGCGGTGGATGGGTAATACGATTTTGGTTGTGCGTAATACTGTAACAGCACGCCCCGTGCCACGAATGGGCGTGGCGACAACTTTCGACGGAAAGCTTTGCGAGCTTGGCGACTCTCTTGAAAACCGCTTTTTTGACGGGGAGAGCATCCGTCTTTTTCACCTCGAACGAATCCCTCCCATGAATTCATCAAACTCCTCTTCCGCCGCTTCAATGTCCGGCTATTCCCGCCGCCGCTTTCTCACGCTCGGAACGGCCGCCCTGGCGGTGGGTGCCTTGGGAAACATGCGTCCGCTCCGGGCCGCGGAGCCGGCAGCCGATTCGTCCGGCGCGATGCCGAAATCGGGCGGCGTTTTTCAAATCGCGCCGCTGCCTTACGCCTACGACGCGCTCGCGCCGTCGATCGACGAGGAGACGATGCACCTCCATCACGACAAGCATTACGCGGCCTATGCGAAGAAATTGAACGACGCGCTGGAGTCGGCGCCGGAGCTGAAATCGAAGAGCATCGAGGAGTTGCTGGCTGACACGGCAAGCCTGCCGAAAGCCGTGCGGAAAGCGATCCGGAACAACGGCGGCGGCTATTATAATCACAGCCTTTTCTGGCGCTGGATGACGCCGAATGGCACCGGCAAGCCGGAGGGCAAGCTCGCCTCCGCCATCGACGAGACCTTCGGAAACTTCGATGCCTTCAAGACCGCATTTTCCAAGGAAGCGGCCGATATTTTTGGTTCCGGCTGGGCGTGGCTCATCCTCGATGGCGCCGGCAAACTCGAAATCACGACGACGCCAAATCAGGACAGCCCGATAATGGACGTCGCCGAGACGAAGGGAAAACCGCTGCTCGGTCTCGATGTCTGGGAGCACGCCTACTATCTCAAATACAAAAACGTCCGCGCCGATTACATAAAGGCCTGGTGGCCGCTGGTGAATTGGAAGACGGCATCCGATCTTTACGACACTGCGCGCGGCTAGATCGCAGCGATTCGCGGACGCAGATTTAGCGAAGGGCGAAGCTGGTGCTCGCGTCGGCGGGCCAGAGGGTGTGAAATTTTTCCTCGGCGACGGTGCGATAGGCGGCGGTGAAACCGGCAACGGACTCCGCGTCGTTCAAGAGCGGCCGCATCAGCTTGAATGCGACGGCGGGATCGGCGACGTAGAAAAACAAATTCGCGCCATGCAGGCCGACGTCGTTGCCATCGAAGGAGCCGGTGGAGCCGATCGTTTCCGTGAGACGGTTTTCGATGTTTTCGAGATGCGAGAATTTCTCGAGCGAGTCCCCGCGGAATTGAAGGACGAATTGATAGGTCATGATTTTTTGAGGGCGCGTAACGTGGATTCCATCGCGCGCCTCACGGTGGCAGCGACCCTGGTTGCCGAAGTGCAACCGGGCCCCGCACGAAGCATCGAAGTATCGCCCGGCAAAGCGCGAAGTCAATCGGCGCCGTTGCGTGACGCCGCGTGCGCGGCCAGCCAGCGCCCGGCGGCGGCGGCAGTCTCCGCGGTCAATCCATGGCCGGCATCCTCGAAATGGCCGGTGACTTTCGCTCCGGCCTTGCGCAGCAAAGCTGCGAGAGCGTGCGCTTCTTCGAGCGAGACGATGGGATCGTGGTTTCCCTCCGCGATCAGCACGGGAGCGCCCTGGAGGTCGGGCAGCGTCTCCGGAACGAGCGGCACCATGGCTCGCAGCAGCGCCGCGCCGGCGAGAGTGCCCGGTCGCAGCAGGAGCAGGGCGCTGGCGATGTTCGCGCCGTTCGAGTAGCCGATGGCGAAAAGCTGTTTTTGATCGAAGCTGTATTTTTTCGCGGCTTGCGCAATGAAGTCGGCGAGCTCGTGTGCGCGGCGAATGAGATCCTCTTCGTCGAAGATGCCCTCGGCGAGACGACGAAAGAATCGCGGCATGCCGTTCTCGAGAATCCTGCCGCGCGGACTCAGCAAGTTCGCTTCGGGATCGAGCGCGCGACCGAGCGGAAGGAGATCGTTTTCCGTGCCGCCGGTCCCGTGCAGAAGCAGCAGCGTGCGCGTCGACTTTCCCGGCGCCCACGCATGGATGAAGCCGGCGGTCCTGTTCATAGGATCGCTTCCGTGGGCAAGGTGATCCTTGGCAGGATCTCCTCGATGCGCTCGCGGGATTTTTCCATCCACGAGGGGAGGCGAAGCTGCGTGCCCAGTTCGGCGACGGATTCGTCGATCGCGAATCCGGGACCGTCCGTGGCGATCTCGAAAAGCACGCCGCCGGGCTCGCGAAAATAGATCGAGTGGAAATAGGTGCGGTCCATCACCGGGCTCACGCCGTGGCCGAGACGGGAGAGTTTTTCCCGCCATGCCAGCTGCTGCGCCTCGTTGCTGGCCCGGAAGGCGATGTGGTGCACGGAACCCGCGCCGAGCTGGCCGCGCGCCGCGCCCTCCACCTGGACGAGATCGATCGATTGGCCGAGGCCCGGCTCGCCCGTCGCGGTGAAGCGAAGGCGATTCCCGGCTTCGCCCGCCAGGCGATAGCCGAATGTTTCCGTGAGAAGGCGCGCGGTGCCGGCGGGATCATCCAGCGTCGCGGAGACGCTGTGGAACCCGCACAGCGCCTGTTCCGCGGGAACAGGACCGCCCTGCCATGTCTGGATCGCGCCGGGATGCGCCGCGGCGATCAACTCGATCGCCATGCCATCCGGATCGGAAAACCGCAGCACTTCCTCGCCAAAGCGCCTGGCGGGCCGATCGGCTTTCACGCCGAGCCGTTGCAATCGCTCGATCCAATAGCCGGTGGCTTCCGCGGGGATCGCGTAGGCCGTGGTCGTGACCTCGCCGCTGCCGCGTGCGCCGCGCCGCGCATTCGGCCAGGGGAAGAAGGTGAGAATCGTCCCCGGCGTCCCGGCTTCGTCCCCGAAATAGAAATGGTGGCTGCCGGGATCGTCGAAATTGATCGTGCGCTTCACGAGCCGGAGTCCGAGCACGCCGGCGTAGAAATCGAGATTGCGCTGCGGGTCGCTGGCGATCGCGGTGACGTGGTGGAGTCCGGGGATATTCATGGCTGCGGGCAGGGAGAGTGCGCGTCGACTTTTAGCCGCGGAGTTTTTTGGTGATTTCGGCGACGTGTTTGCCCTGGAAACGCGCCTGGGCGAGCTCGTTCTCGCTTGGCTGGCGCGATCCGTCCGGCCCCGCGATCGTTCCCGCGCCGTAGGGCGAGCCGCCGCGGGGCTGGCTGATGTCGGTGAGCTGCGGACACGAGTAGGGGAGCCCGACGTAGACCATGCCGTGGTGCAGGAGCGTCGGGATGAAGGTGAGGATGGTGCTCTCGTTGCCGCCGCCCGTGCCGGTGGAGGTGAAGACGCTGCCGACGCGGCCGACGAGCGCGCCGCTCAGCCAGAGGCCGCCGGTCTGATCGAGGAAGTTGCGCATCTGCGCGGTCATGTTGCCAAAGCGCGTGGGCGTGCCGAAAATGATGCCGTCGTAGTCGCCAAGCTCCTTGGGGTCGGCCACGGGAGCGCGCTGGTCGAGCTTCGCGCCGTGTTTTTTCGCGATGTCTTCGGGGATGGTTTCGGGCACGCGCTTGAGCACGACTTCGAGGCCTTCGACGGTGCGGGCGCCTTCGGCCACGGCATTCGCCATGGTCTCGATGTGGCCATACATGGAATAATAAAGGACGAGGAGTTTCATCGAGGAATGGGATGGGTATATGGTGTGGTGAGGTTCAGGAGAGTTTTTTGGCGATTGCCCCGTCCACGGACAGCTTCCCGCCGCCGCGCAGGATCAAAGCGAGCGCGATGCCGATCGCGAGGAGATGATATTCAAAACCTTCGCCGGCCTGCTTGCCGGACCAGTTCATGAAGAAACCGTTCTGCGCATGCACCGTGGCGATGGCCACGACCATCGTCGAGGCGATGCCCAGCGCGGCCATGCGCGTGCCGAGGCCGAGAATCAAGCCGATCGAGCCGGCGAACTCCGCCGCGATCGCAAGAAAAGCGAAGAGCGCCGGAATGTGCATCGTGCCGGTGAAAAAGCCCATTGTGGCGGTGAAACCGTAGCCGCCGAACCAGCCGAGGACCTTTTGCGCGCCGTGCGGAAAGAAAACCGCGCCAAGCGTGAGGCGGAGAACGAGGGTGGAAATGCTGCCGTCGGTTTTGAAGAAATAGAAAAGTGCTTTCATAAAGGTTTTGCGGGTGGGTTGATGGACCGAAACATAGAGCCGCATCCGCGGGCCGCCTAATGCTCGTTTGGGATTGCCGCTATGCGTTGCGCGCATAGCATGGCGCGATGCTTTCGCAGCTGCGGGTTTTTCTGGTGGCGCTCGAGGAGGGGAGCCTCAACCGCGCGGCCACGCGGCTGCGCATGTCGCAATCCGCGCTCTCGCGGCAGATGCAGGCGCTGGAAAATGAAGTCGGCGGCCCGCTGCTCGAGCGCACGACTTCCGGCGTGCGGCCCACGGATGTCGGCCACGCGCTCGCGAGCGCGATACCGAAGGTGCTGGCGGACTACGATGCGGCGATCGCCGACGCGCGGCGGCTCGCCCGCGGCCAGCGCGATCTGCTGCGCATCGGCTATCTCGGCTCCGCCGCGCAGACATTTCTCGATCCCGCGCTGGCCGCGCTGCGGCACGCGCATCCGGAAGTCAAAGTGAAGCTGCTCGACCTGTCGCCCGGCGAGCAGATTGCCGGACTGCGCAAAGGCGAGCTCGACCTCGCGATCACCGGTCAGGAAGGTAGCTTCGCATCGAGCGAGTTCTACACGCGCCGGCTGGCGACCCTCCCGGTGATCGCGGTGATGCCGGACGATCATCCGCTGGCGCGGCGAAAAAAAATCCAGCTCCAGGATTTGCGCAATGAACGATTTTTGAGCGCTCCCGAAGAGGACATGCCGGGCCGCGACCGCTGGATCGTGCAGCTGTGCCGCCGGGCGGGTTTCCGCCCGAAGTTCACGCAGGGTGCGAATTCTGTTTCGGCGGCATTTTCCATGGTCAATAGCGATGGCGTGATTGCGATTCTGCCCGCCTACTTGAAAACTTTTCCCGCATCCGGGGTGGCGAGAGTCGAGCTGTCCGACGAAAAAGCGACCTGGGATTTCCTGATCGTGTGGCAGCGTGGAAAGGCCTCCGAATCGCTGCGGGCCTTACTCGACGTGCTTTCGACCACCGTCGATCACGCTTGCGACAAGGCGAGACGCAAGGTGGCGTGAGGCTCAATCGCGCCCGGCGGCGCAGGCGCGGCATTTGCGCCGCGAGGCCAGCGCGTAGATTCCGACCGCGACGGCGAGCGCGCCGAACGCCACCGGCAGCCACCGGAGCGACTCGGAGAAGATGGTCATTTCCCCCGCGCCGGGGCTGGCGGCACGAAGATGTTTCGTGAGGCCGGCGAAAAGCACGCCGGCGGTGCCGTAGGCGAGATTGAGCGCCACGCCGCGGAAGCTCAGCACCGTGGCGCGCATTTCCGGGCGGGCCCACGCGTTGAGGTAATGGGAGACAAAGAAGCCGAGAAGGTTCATGCCGATTCCGAGCGGAATAATGACCCAGAGACCAAGGATCGGGGTCGCAAAAATGGAGCCGGCCAATCCGACGATGACGAGGGTTGCGACCGCGCCGAGGTTTGCGGATGGCGATCGTTTTTCCACCAGGCGGCGGGCGAGCGGAGCCGCGACGTAGCCGAAAAGGCCGAGGGCCGCGCCGATCACGCCGAAGAGATATTCGGGGATCGCGATAAGCCGCAGGTAGTTCGCTTCGAAGGTGAAATACAGGCGCACGATGCTGTCGCAGGCGAGCGCGGCGAGCAGCACGAGCTGGATGCGGCGGTCGGTGAAGACGACATGCGCGCCGTCGCGAATGCCGCGGAGGGCCAGCCCGAGCGCGGACGTGCCATTCCGCTTTTCCGTAATGAGGGGTTCGCGCATCGCGGCGGCCATGCCGAGGCAGAGAAAGGCGGTGACGAGCGTGGCATAGACCGGCCATCGCACCATTTCGTGGGTTTCGGGGACCCAATCGCCGCCAAAAAATTTCGCCAGGCTCCGTGCAAAGGCCGGATCGTAGAGCAGGCCGCCGACGATCATGACCACGAAAAACGCGCCGGATTGCCAGCGCATGAGGCGCACGAGCACGTGCGGCCAGGCGGCGTCGCGTCCTTCGGCAGGCAGGGAATCGTAGGCAAGCGCCTCGTCCGCCCCGCTGGCGCAGGCTTCGGCGGCGCCGCTGAGCACGCGGTTCAGCAGCAGCATGGCGAAGAGCAGGCCGGGCCGCCCGGCGGGAGCGAAGGCGAAGAGCAGCATTTCGGCGACCATGAAGATCGAGGCGAGCACGACCATGCGTTTGCGCCCGATGACATCGGCGAGCGCGCCGGACGGGATCTCGAGCGTGACGATCGCGACGGCCCAGGCGACGTTCAGCAGCGAGTATTGCTCCAGGGTGAGCCCGAGATCGAGGAAGAGAACGCCGATGACGGGGTAATAGAACCGCGCGTTGAACAGCACGCGAAACGCGATGAAGAGCGGAATGTTACGCGAAAGGCTCACGAACATTCAGCCATGCCTCATTCCCGAAGGCGCGTAAAGGCCGGACGCCGGAGTGCGGAATTTGGAACAGGTGTCCGCGGCGAGTTTGTAATTTTGGCCGGCGGATAAATCCGCCGACGTGCGCTGGCTGCCGGATTTACCTCGCAATGCCTCGGGGCGGTGAGACGTTGGGCGCCATGGATGGCACGGTGCGGGAAGTGAATGGACGACATTTAGTGGCGGTCGAGACTGTGCATGGCTTCTCGGTCTTCGAGCAAATGGGGCCGCATTTCCAGGTCGGCGATCCGGTTTCGTGGACCGAAGGCATGGGCGATGGCCGCGCGCTGAATGTGACGTCGAAGAAAGAGCATCGAGTCTTTTTCCAATGCCGCAATGTCGCACCCGACTCGCTTTTCGTGCTGATGCGCGGATAGGTCGCCGAGCCGTCCCAACAATGCTCGCGCGCCATCGCATTCAGGTGGTCGATTTGCACGTCGAGCCGCATCGGGCTGCGAGCGTTGACTTCCGGCCCGAATAGACGACAGTTCCCCTGTTTCGTGCGGGGTCCGTTGCCATTCGGTAATTTTGGGTCGCTGCCACCGAGAGGCGTGCGAATGAGTGAATCGCCCGCCCATGGAAAACCAGCCCCGCACCTCCCACCTCGCTTTCGTCGGCGACTATGTCCCGCGCCGCTGCGGCATCGCCACTTTCACCGCGGCCATCTGCGAAGCGATCGCGGAGGAATTTCCGGCGACCAAATGCATCGTCGGTTCCGTGAGCGATCGGGAGAAAGGCTACGATTATCCGGCGCGAGTTCGCTTCGAGATTGCGGAAAAAGAAATCGCGTCCTACCGCCGCGCCGCGGAATTTCTCAATATCAACAACGTCGAGGTCGTCTCGGTGCAACACGAGTTCGGCATCTACGGCGGTCCGGCCGGCAGCCATTTGCTGGCGCTTTTGCGCGACGTGCGCATGCCCGTCGTCACGACCCTTCACACCGTGCTGCAGGATCCGAATGCCGAGCAGCGCGCGGTCATGGCCGAGCTCGACGTGCTCTCGAGTCGCTTCATCGTCATGGCCGATCGCGGCCGGCATTTGCTCGAGACGGTCTATGGCGTCGCGCCGGAAAAAATCGATCTCATCCCGCATGGCGTGATCGACATGCCGTTCATGGACTCGAACTTTTACAAGGACGAGTTCGGCGTGGAGGGGAAAACCGTGCTGCTCACCTTCGGCCTGCTCTCGCCGAACAAGGGCATCGAATACGTGATCGAGGCCATGCCCGCGATTCTTGAGCGCCATCCGGATGTCGTCTACCTCGTGCTCGGCGCGACCCATCCGAATCTCATCGCGGCCGAAGGCGAAAAATATCGCCGCAAGCTGGAAACGCTGGCGAAAAATCTCGGCGTCACGAAGCAGGTGATCTTCCACAACCGCTTCGTGACCGTCGAAGAGCTGAAGGAATTTATTGGCGCGGCCGATATTTATCTCACGCCCTATCTCAACGAGGCGCAGATCACCTCCGGCACGCTCGCTTACACCTTCGGCGCGGGGAAGGCGATCATCTCGACGCCCTACTGGCATGCGCAGGAACTGCTCGCCGAGGAGCGCGGCATCCTGGTTCCGTTTGCCGACGCCGGCGCGATCGCCTCGAGCGTGAACGACATTCTCTCGCAGCCCACGCGCATGACCGCCATGCGCAAGCGCGCCTGGAAGCAAGGGCGCGGCATGATCTGGCCGGTCGTCGCGCGTCGCTACATGGAGAGCTTCGGCCGGGCGCGTGACAGCATGAGCGAGATTTCGGCCGCCATTCCGATGGCGCCCGCCGGCCCGCTGCCGATGCCGGAGCTGAAGCTCGATCATCTTTTCACGATGAGCGACCACAGCGGGATTTTTCAGCACGCGATCTACAGCGTGCCGAATTTCCACGAAGGCTACTGCACCGACGACAACGCCCGCGCCTTCATCCTCACCGTCCTGCTCGAGGAGCTCGGCCAGTCCTCGAAGGAGGTCGAACGCGTCGCCAGCGGCGCGCTCGCGTTTCTCTGGTATGCCTTCGACGGGAACACCTGCCGTTTTCGAAATTTCATGAGCTACTCGCGCCAGTGGCTCGAACTCCACGGCTCGGAGGACAGCCACGCCCGGGCTTTGTGGGCCGTGGCGACCGCGCTCGGCCGGTCGAAAAATGCCGGGCACCGCAAACTCTGCGCCTTGCTTTTCCAGCGCGGTCTGGGGCCGGTCGCGCGCTTCAGCTCCCCGCGCGCCTGGGCCTTCACGCTCATCGCGATCCACGAATATCTCCGCACACTTTCCGGCGACCGGGTGGTGAGCCAGATGCGCGACACGCTCACCACGATGCTCGCGGATTTGTATCACGCGAATTCCGCGCCGGACTGGCAATGGTTCGAGCGCATCGCGACCTACGACAACGCGAAGCTCTCGCACGCCATGATTCTGAGCGGCTACTGGACGTCGAGCGGCGAGACGCTCGAGATCGGCCTGAAATCCCTCCGCTGGCTGCTCGACGCGCAGACGACGCCGGACGGACATTTCGCGCCGATCGGCTGCAACGGCTTCTGGCCGCGCGACGGCGAGAAAGCGCGCTTCGACCAGCAGCCGCTCGAGGCGCATGCCATGATCTCGGCGTGCCTCGAGGCGTTTTTCGTGACGCGCGACGAATCCTGGCGCGCGGCCGCCCGGCGCTGCTTCGATTGGTTTCTCGGTCGCAACGATCTCGGCCAGCCGCTCTACGATCCCACCACCGGCGGCTGCCGCGATGCGCTGCTGCAGGATCATCTCAACCAAAACCAGGGCGCGGAATCGAGCCTCGCCTTCTACCTCTCGTGGGTGGAACTCCAGCGCGCGGAGCAGAGCGAAAACGCCACCGACTCATGAGCCAAATCGACGTCGAACCGACGGGCATTCTCTTCCGCCCCGACAGCAAGCGCGTGCTGGTGCGCGCCTTCATTTCGTCCGATGCCACGCGCGTCGAGCACATCATCGCGCGCGCCCTTTTGTTGAGCGAAGCCGAGGTCGAGGCGCAGCTGGCGATTCTCCGCATGGATTTCAGCGCCCGACACATCGATCTGGAGACGTGCTGGCGCCGGCACTTTTCCATGGTGCGCGGCCACACCGGTCCCGCCGCACTTTCCTTCAACCGCGAGCTCTACATCGGCGCGCTTTTTTCCGGCGAATACGCGCTCGAGTCGGCGGCGCTTTTCAATCCCTCGATCGTCGCCCATCCGGACCAGGCCGGGCTGGAAGACGGCGCGCTGCGGTTCGTCCTGAGCCTGCGGGCGACCGGCGAGGGGCACATCTCATCGATCGAGTTCCGCTCCGGCGTCGTTCATGCCGACGGCTCGATCGACATCGACGAAATTTCCCGGCTCGTGACCGCGCCCGAGGTGAAGGAAAATCCCACTTACCGCAAAATCATCTTCTTCTACAAATTGAAGGAAATGGGATTCGAGAACGAGTGGTCGCATCGTATTTTGGAACCGCTCGGAAACGATTTTACCCACGAGGAGCTGGAGCGCTCGATGCAGCGGGTCTCCGGCGATCGGGAAGAAACGCATCGCGAAGTCGAGCGGACGAAGGAATGCGTGCAGTGGCTCGCGCTGTCGAACTACGAGCTGCATTTTCCGAATTCGATTCCGCTTTCGCAGCGCATCATTTTTCCCGTCTCCCCAAACGAGAGCAACGGCATCGAGGATGCGCGCTTCGTGCGTTTTGTCGAAGACGATGGCGGCGTTTGCTATTACGCGACCTACACGGCCTACAACGGCCGGGCGATCCTTCCGCAGTTGATCGAGACGCCGGATTTCCGCAGCTTTCGCATCCTCACGCTCAACGGCCAGGCCGCACAGAACAAAGGCATGGCGCTGTTTCCGCGCCGCATCAACGGCCAGTTCGCGATGATCTCGCGTCAGGACGACGAGAATCTTTTCCTGATGCTATCCGACAATCTGCATTTCTGGAACGAGCCGCGCCTGCTGGCGATCCCGCGCCAGCCGTGGGAGCTCGTGAAAATCGGAAACTGCGGTTCCCCGATCGAAACCGAGGCCGGCTGGCTCGTCCTCACGCACGGCGTCGGTCCGATGCGCCGCTACTGCATGGGCGCGATGCTGCTCGACCGCGACGATCCGAGCCAGGTGCTCGGCTGGCTCGCGGAGCCGCTGCTCGAGCCCACGGGTGAAAAGCGCGAGGGCTACGTGCCGAATGTCGTGTATTCCTGCGGAGCGATGAGCCATCGCGAGCGTTTGATTCTGCCCTACGCGCTCAGCGACACCTGCTCGACGATCGGCACGATCCAGCTTTCCGAGCTGCTGGAAGCGCTCATGCCGAAGCCGATGCCGGCACCGGTTTAGGAGATCGGCTTGGGGAGCTGGCGCTCGGTCACGAACGTGGCGATGGTCTTTCGCCGGCGAGTTGAAAACGCCCTGCTAAAGCGCGTCCGGATTTTTGGCGGTCGGGGCGCTTTGCCGTGCGCGATGGCGGAAAATCATGGCGTGAGGATTTTCGCTTGCGGCGCAATAGTCGTCACGGACTCGACCGTGCGGTGGGTGCGAATGTCTTCGGAGAATTTTTTCGCGCTCGGCTTGAGCACGCGGTCGTAGGTTTTCGGATCCATGGTGGAAAGGCCGAAGGTGGCCTTGTAGCCGTAGTGCCATTCATAGTTGTCGGCGAGCGACCAGTGGAAATATCCACGGATATCGTAGCCGTCGCGGATGAGGCGGGCGAGAGCGGCGAGGTGGTTTTGCAGATACCAGATGCGTTTCGGATCGTTCGGCGTCGCGATGCCGTTTTCGGTGATCATGATCGGCTTGCCGTAACGGAGGGCGACGCGGCGGGCTTCGTTGTAGAGGCCCTTGGGATTGATGCGCCAGCCCATCATGGTGAAGTTATGTCCGTGGCGGGAGGACTCCGAGAGAAGCGAGAGCGGTCCGGTGGCCTGCGAATAGTAATAATTCACGCCGAGGATATCGCAGACGTCGTAGATCCGATCGAGATGATCCACGTTGCCGTGGATCATGGTATTGTAGATGAGGCCGCCGGGATCCAAGGGGCCACGGTTCCACCAGGGCAGAGCTTCGACGCTCATCACCTTCGCGGTGGGCTTGATGGCCTTGATGCGCGCGGCGGCGTCGCGGAACATTCCAGTGCTGGCGTCGATCGCCTTCCAATAATGGCCAAAGGCGAGCGTCATGGCGGGCGGCCAGGCGGCGACGATGTAGGCCGTGGTGATCTGGCCGTTCGGCTCGTTTTCCGGTGCGTAGAAATTCGTATACGGCGCCGTGGCGCGCACGACCTTGGTCACGTAGGCATTCCAGCGCTCGCGGACGAGAGGGTGAAGCCAGTTGGATTTCGCGGGGTTCCTGGTGTCGTAAAGCCAGGCGGGAAAGGTGAAGTGCCAGAGGCAGATGACCGGCTCGATACCGGCGGCCTTGAGGCGGCGCGCCATTTCGACGTAGTGGCGGAGAGCCGCCTCGTTGTAAACGCCGGGTTTCGGTTCGACGCGCGCCCATTCAATGCTGAAGCGGTAATGGGTGATGCCGATCTTTTTGATCGCGGCGACGTCCTTGTCGAAATGCGTCCAGCTATACAGCGCATTGCCCTTCGGCGGCGCCTTGCCCTGGCTGACGGAGATGTCCCAATCGGTGAGAAAATAATCGGGATCGCCCGGCTTCACGGCGGGGTCTTCGTATTGATAGGCGGCGGTCGAAATTCCCCAGGCAAACTTGTCCGCCAGCTGCGGTGTGGAGCGGGGAGGGCGCGGCCGCGGGCCTTTGCCGATGGGTCCGAGCGGATCGATGGCGCAGCCGGCGATCAAGGCGGCAAGCGTGAGCACGAGGATGGGGAGCGGTTTCATGGATGATGGGTTCGGAAGTTTTCACGCCGCCGGCGGGCGGATGCGGCGATATTCCGGGAGCCCACGCGACCTTTGCCAGGGGCGATTCGCGAGGAGGTTGCGGCGCCGCCGGTGCATTGGGTTCCGAAGTAGAGCCAATGGGCGAATTGGCCACAAGCATCGAAAAGGCAGGCTCGTGCAGTCGGCGAGGACGTCATTGATCGAGCAGACCATCTGCAACCGGTTATACGGCTGGAAAAGGTGATGATCTTCAGCCGCACGCCGAGAGCGTCGAGCTCGCGGATGGTTCTCCAAAGCGACGATCGCTCCCGATCCCGCGTTGGCGGAGCGGCCCTTGGATTGTCCTTGGAATTGCGAGTATCGGACGGTGACCGGCTCCTATAGCCCGCGGGCGACCTTGCGGAAGTGGTGGCCCATCACGGCGAGCTCCATCGCGCGGGAAAAGTGGCGGGGGCGGGTGAGCAGCGTTCCCCAGAAAAGCCGCCAGTAGCCGCGGCGGCCCGGCAGGAAGACGCCGAGCAGCCACATGCTTTTTACGAATGCCCGCACTTCGCTCAGATCGAGCCGCGGAAAAGGCGGGGTGGGCCGGTAGCTGTCCAGAAATGTGCGGACGCGGGCGTAATAATTCCGCGGTTCGTAGAGCGACTGCATCAATTGCCGATAACCCGAGAGCAGGAACTCGCGGTCGAGCCGCGGCGTGAAGTTCAGCTCGGCCTTCGTGTTGTTGCCCTTGCTGCCGGCCTCCATGCGGCCTTCCTTCGCGAGACGGTGATAAAGCTGCGTCCCGGGGAGGGCGGAAAGCAGGCCGACCATGGCGACGACCACGCCGGAGCGCTGCACGAACTGAAACTGCTGGCGGAAGATTTCCCGCGTGTCGCTGTCGAAGCCCACGATGAAACCTCCGAGCACCTCCATGCCGCTGCGCTGGATGATCTTCAC
>JAATET010000088.1 GCA_015655545.1 Chthoniobacterales bacterium
CCCCGCTGGCTCCAAACCGCACTCTGGGGCAATACCGTCGCGCTCTCCTGGATGTGGGGTCTCGGCCTGTTCTTCTCGGTCCAGTTCACCACGCAGTTCGGCCTCTTCGGCCTGCTCACCTTCGCGATCCCGAATTTCCTCGGCCTCATGGCCTTCGGCCTCATCACGCAGCAGATCGCGAACCGCCAGAAGGGCAAGGGCTCCGAGGCGCTCGCCAGCTTCTTCGTCGGCTGGTCGCGCCCCTTCCGGCTCATCTTCTTCCTCTACCAGATCCTCGCGATCACGCTCACCATCTTCGCCATCCTGCACTACGTCGTGCAGCCGCTCGGCCTCCAGCTCTCCTTCCTCTACCTGCCGCTCGCGCTGCTCATCGTCCTCGCGGCCGCGATCCTTTTCGGCGAGGAATTCAACATCAAGCGCATCAAGTTCAGCCACGGCGTGCTGTTCCTGATTCTGCTCGTCGCCGTCGGCATCATCGTGGCCTCGCTCGGGAAATTCACCCCGATCTCGCCGCAAACATGGGCTCCGCATCCAACCGCTGATTGGAATTTCTGGGGCTACGTCGTTCCCATCTTCATCGGCTTCCTCGTCGGCCCCTGGCTCGATCTCCAGCAATGGCAGCGCGCCATCCAGATGAATCGCGAGCGCGTCTCCATCGCCTGGAGCTACGTCTTCGGCAGCATCGAGTTCTTCCTCCTGCTCCTCGTCCACGGCGGTCTCGCTCTCTGGGCGCTCGGCATGGGCGGCAAGGCGCTCTTCCACACCGGCATCGAGGGCTACACCTACGGCCACGACATGCTGACGCGCTTTTTCTACGCGAATATCGACGCGCACCCCGTCGTCTTCACCGCCTACTGCGTCTTCATCTGCGTCTGCATTCTCACCACGCTCGACAGCGGCTACATCTCCATCCGCTGGTTCCTCCAATCCGCCGTCAGCACGAGCAACCACGCCCTCTTCGCCCTCATTCCGACTCGCCTCGTCACCTCGCCCATTCCCGCGCTCGTCTTCTGCGGCATCGTCGCGCTCGCCAGCGCCGTCATCGGACTGGACCTCGAGTATTTCATGATCTTCTTCGCCACGTTCCTCGTCGGCTACGAGACCCTCGGCGTCGCCCGCTGCTACGTGATCAGTCCCGCGAACGCCATCCCGCAGGTGAAGATGTTTTGCCTCGGCGCCGTGGCCGTCGTCATCTTCTCCTTCGGCTATCTCCAGGGCCTCCCCGGCCTGCAGATCATCGGCTCGCTCCTGCCGCTCGGCTACGTCTTCTGGCTCTTGATCAAGCCCACGTCCTCCGAGGATTTCCTCTCCGGCGCCGAGGAGCTCGACGCCCCCGCGAATACCGCCGCCGTCCTGCCCGCGTCCTCCCCCGCGACCGAAATCGCGCCCATCGCCTCCGCCTCTCCGCTCACCAGCCCCTCCGCGGCCGTCGCCGCCGCCGCCGCCGCCATCGGCATCCACGACCTCACCGGCCACTTTGAGGACAAATGGTTCATCCACTCCTTCATCGCCACCTACGCGGATACGAACTCCGTCGGCAACGTCTACTTCGGCATGTATGCCATGTGGGTCGGCAAGACGCGCGAGCTCTTCTTCAACAAGGTGATGCCGAAGTTCAACCTCAAGGACACCTCCTACTACATCCTCACCCGCTCCTTCGAGCACAAGTTCGTCCGCGAGACCCGCGAGTTCGAGACCGTGAAAGTGAAGATCAAAATCGCCAGCTTCAACCGCAAGTTCGTCCACCTCGCCCACGAGATCTACGACTCCCACGAGCAGCTCCTCGGCAAAGGCCAGCAGAGCCTGCTCTTCGTCGCCTCCTCGGACTACCACATGATCGACATCCCGCCGGACGTCTACGCCGCCTTCGTCGGGCATACGTAAATGGTCATTGGTCATCGGTCATCGGTCATTGGACGGTCGCGCTTCCTTTTCCTCTCCCTCGTCCTCTTCCTCCCGGGATGTGAGAAACCGCCCGCGCCTTTACCGCCGCCCACTCCGCAGCCGACCGCCACCCCGCGTCCCTCCCCGACGCCCACGCCCATTCCCACCATCGATCGGAAACGCCTCAGCGTCGCCGATCTCTTCAACGACATCCAGGTCGTCAGCAAGATCGACGCCATCCGCAGCCCCGAGACCGCCTCGCTAGACCGCACCCAGCCCGGCAGCTACCGGCTCGAGCTGACCCTCCGTATCGACGTCCCCGCGCCCAGCCGCACCCTCGAGCAGATCACCCGGAACGACCCCACGCTCCCCGCCGCCCTCCCCGGCCTCGACCAGCTTCTCGCCGGCGCCACCGTCGCCCCCGCCTTCGAGCAGCTCTACGCCCTCAAGCTCGACAACCTCAAGTCCCGCCTCGGCCGCCTCGACACCCTCCTCGATCGGCACAATTTCTACGACTGCGAGACCATCCTGCAGCTCCAAAATCCCGCCACCAGCCAGCGCGCCCTCTTCCTCCAGGGCGACATGGACGTGAATGCCGACGGCTCCGACGGCGACCGGAACTTCGCCATCGACGGCAGCTCCCTGTTCTTCCAGCCGCAGACCAGCTACCGCTGGAAGCGCCTCACCACCCGGCCGAATCAATTCCTCGCCAGCACCCAGGCCCTCGTCGCCAAGCTGAAGGCCGCCACCGCCGCGCCCGGCCTCCCCGCCGCCCGCCGCACCGAGCTCCGCGACCAGCTCGCCCACGAGCAGGCCACCCTCTACGAGATCGAGCACTACAGCTTCCTCATCGCCGGAAACGACCCCTACATCGTCCTCCCCGGCTTCCTGCTCCGCGACGCCAAAGGTGGTCCCTACACGCCCGCCTTCGGCGACTACGCCGCCGTCGTGCACGACGGCATCGTCTACCCCGCCCTCGTCGGCGACGCCGGCCCCTCGCTCAAATTCGGCGAAGCCTCCCTCCGCCTCTGCAAGCAGATAAACCCCCGCACCACCGCGAACAACCGCCCCGTCAGCAGCCTCAAGGTCACCTACATCGTCTTCCCCGGCTCGAAGGACGCCGCCCCCGGCCCGCCCGACCTTGACAAATGGAAGACCCGCTGCACGGAACTCCTGAATGGCCTCGGCCTCCAGCCCACCAGCGTCTTCGCCTGGGAAAACCTCATCCAACCCTGGCCAACCCCGACTCCGAGCCCTTCTCCCACGCCCGCGATTGAACTGTCGGCGACGCCGACTCCGTCGCCCAGCCCATCATCGACACCCGCTCCTTCCGCCCCGGCCACGTAGAGAGTCCCCTTGCCGAAGCAGCCGGCAACTTTTAGCCTCTCACGCTCCATGTCCGACTATCTTCACGCCGCGATCGAAGCCGCCCAAGCCGCCGGCGGGCTCCTCCGCGCCAACTTCGGCGTCGCGCTCACCGTGGACGAAAACCTCGCCCACGACATCAAGCTCGAGCTCGACAAGCGCTCGCAAACCCTCATCGAGTCGCTCCTTCTCGCCCGCTATCCCGACCACGCCATCTACGGCGAGGAAGGCATTCGCGGCGACCAGTCCAGCGAGTATCAATGGATCATCGATCCCATCGACGGCACCGTGAATTTCTTCTACGGCATCGCCCATTTCGCCGTCTCCATCGCCCTCCGTCGCGAGGGAAAAATCCTCGTCGGCGTCATCTACGATCCGCTCCGCGACGAGCTCTGGGCCTGCGAAGCCGGCCATCCCGCCACGCTCAACGGCCTGCCCATGCGCGTGAGCGAGCGCACCGCGCTCGGCGAGTGCATGATCTCCGTCGGCGTCTCCAAGACGCTCGACTCCGTCCAGGCCAGCCTCCCGCTCTTCACCCGCATGGTCACCTCGGCCAAAAAATGCCGCATGATGGGCTCCGCCTCCCTCGACATCGCCTACGTCGCCTGCGGCCGCCTCGACGCCTACATCGAAGGCCAGATCAGCCTCTGGGACATCGCCGCCGGCCTGCTCCTCGTCGAATCCGCCGGCGGCAAAGTGGATCTCCAGCCTCACGCCACGCTGCCCGACAAATACGCCATCGTCGCCACCAGCGGGAACGTCGATTTGGGAATTTCATAGGTCCTATAAGACCCATAGGACCTATAAGACCAATATGAACACCACCGGCATCGGCTACGACGTCCACCGTTTCGTGGAAGGCCGTCCGCTCGTCCTCGGCGGCATCGAGATCGCGCACGACCGCGGGCTCGACGGCCACTCCGACGCCGACGTCCTCAGCCACGCCATCGCGGATGCCATCCTCGGCGCGGCCGGCGAGCGCGACATCGGCCACTTTTTCCCGAACACCGACGAATCCATCCGCGGCATCAGCAGCCTCGACATCCTGCGCCATATCCGGGAGAACCTTGCCGCCAAAGGCGTCGCCATCATCAACATCGACGCCACCCTCGTCGCCGAGGAGCCGAAGATCGCCCCGCACCTCGACCGCATGAAGGAAGCCCTCTCCACCGCGCTCGCGCTCACCCCCGACCGCATCGGCATCAAGGCGACGACCAACGAAGGCATGGGCTTCATCGGCCGCGGCGAAGGCATCGGCGCCCTCGCCGTCGCCAGCGTCGAGCGTCCATGAAATCAAATGGAAATCTGGGACTCAGGAATTCAGAAGAGCTTCCAGATGCTTGTATTTTCCTGAGTTCCTGAGTTCCAGATTCATCCTTTCCCGATGGGCATCTCCTATTTCAACTCCCTCAGCCGCCAGATCGAGCCCTTCACGCCGCGCGATCCCGCCGGCAGGACCGTGAGCCTCTACACCTGCGGCCCGACGGTCTACAACTACGCGCACATCGGAAACTTCCGCGCCTACGTCTTCGAGGATCTGCTCCAGCGCCACCTCGAGTTCCGCGGCTACACGGTCAATCGCGTGATGAACCTCACCGACGTGGACGACAAGACCATCCGCGGCTGCCACGCCGCCGGCCTGCCGCTCGCCGAGTTCACGAAGACCTTCAAGGACGCCTTTTTTCAGGACCTCGCCGCGCTCCGCATCAAGCCCGCCTCGCACTTCCCCGAGGCCACCGGCGCCGAGCACATCGCCAGGATGATCGAGATGATCTCCACGCTCATCGAGCGCGGCCACGCCTACCAGGCCGACGACGGCAGCGTCTATTTCCGCATCCACAGCTTCCCCGCATACGGCCGGCTCGCGCACCTCAATCTCGACGAGCTCCGCCCCTCCGGCCGCGTGAACAGCGACGAATACGAGAAGGAAAACATCGGCGATTTCGCGCTCTGGAAAGCCTGGGTGCCCGAGGACGGCGACGTCGTCTGGGAGAGCCCGTGGGGCCGCGGCCGCCCCGGCTGGCACATCGAGTGCAGCGCCATGGCCACCGGCATCCTCGGCCCGCAGATCGATATCCACTGTGGCGGCGAGGACAACATTTTTCCCCACCACGAAGCCGAGATCGCGCAGAGCGAATGCTGCACCGGCCAGTCCTTCGTGCGGCTCTGGATGCACTGCAAGCACCTGCTCGTGGACAACCAGAAGATGTCCAAGAGCGCCGGCAATTTCCACACGCTCCGCGACCTGCTCGACAAAGGCTACACCGGCCGCGAAGTCCGCTACGTGCTGCTCTCCGTCAAATACCGCGAGCCGCTCAACTTCACCTTCGACGGCCTCTCCGCCGCCCGCGGCGCCCTCGCGCGCTTCGACGAATGGAGCCGCCGCATCGAGGAAGCCGCCGCGGCGCAGCCGCTCGATTTTACGGCCGCCGAACCGCTGCCCGACGATCTCAAAGCCGAAGCCTTCGGCGCCGCCCTCGATGACGACCTCAACGCCTCCGCCGCGCTCGGCGCGCTCTTCGAGCTCATCCGCGAAACGAACAAGCGCCTCGACGCCGGCATCCTCACGCCCGGACAGGCCCGCTCGCTCGTGGCGTGGCGCGACGAGGTGAATTCCATCCTGCAATTCCAGTCCGGCGCCGCCGCGATCCCCGCCGAGGTCGAAGCCCTGCTCGCCGCCCGCGCCGAAGCCCGTGCCGCAAAGAACTTCGCCGAAAGCGACCGTCTCCGCGACGAGATCGCCAGGCTCGGCTGGACGGTGAAAGACACAAAGGACGGCCAGAAGCTGTCGAAGAGCTGAACCACGGATAGCACGAATGGCACGGATATGGAGAATTCAGAGGGGCTGCTTCATGGGGAATTGAGTCGCAAGGTCATTGGCGCGGCAATGGTCGTGTTGAACGAACTCCGCCCCGGCCTCGACGAGAAGCTTTATGAAAACGCTCTGCTCATCGAACTCCGTGACCAAGGCTAGCTGCCGATCAGCAACAGAGGTTTCCCGTCCAATTTAAAGGTCACCTCATCGGCACTCTCGTCCCCGATCTCATCGTCGAGAACACCCTTATCGTGGATACAAAAGTCGTCAGCGCCTTCAACGACGAGCACATCGCCCAAATGCTGGGCTACCTTTCGATCACCGGCATGAATCTCGCCCTCCTCCTGAACTTCCGAACCACGCGATTGCAGTGGAAACGAGTTCTCCATCCGAGACTCATTTCCTGATCCCCCTATCCGTGCCATCCGTGCTATCTGTGGTTTAAGTTCATGTTCGCGCCCGACCAATTCCTCGATCTCTCGCAGACGGAGCACGGCCTGCTCTTCGAGGACGTCGAGCATGTCTGGCAGGCGCTGCCGAAGATCGCGGCCTACCTGCAGTTCCGCCTCAAGCCCGCCATCCTCGGCAAGATCATCGGAAAGCCCTTCATCAGCAACACGGTTTACATCGGCAAGGGCACCATCATCGAGCACGGCGCGATGATCAAAGGCCCGGCGTGGATCGGCGAGGGCTGCGAGATTCGCAACGGCGCTTACATCCGCGAAAACGTCATCCTCGGCGACGGCGTCGTGGCCGGGAACTCCAGCGAATTCAAGAACTGCCTCGTCTTCAACGACGCCGAAGTGCCGCACTACAACTACGTCGGCGACTCCATCCTCGGCTACAAAGCCCACCTCGGCGCGGGCGTGATTCTCTCGAACGTCCGGCTCGACCGCCAGCCGGTCTCCGTCGCCACCGCGGAAGGCACCGTGAAGACCGGCCTGCGCAAATTCGGCGCCGTGGTCGGCGACCGCTCGGAGATCGGCTGCAACGCCGTCCTCAGCCCCGGCTCGCTCATCGGCCGCTCGTGCATCGTCTATCCCGGCGTGCAATGGCGCGGCGTGCTCGCCGACCACAGCATCGCCAAGCTGCGGCAGGATTTGCAAATCGCACCGCGGCGCGACTAGTCACCGCATCCAAATGCGGGAGAACCGCCGCATCCGCCCTTCCACCACATTTCCCTCGCGAGCGGAACCGCCTTCCTGCAACCCGGAGACCGCGAGAAACGCCAGAATGTCGATCGCCAGCAGCACCGCGAAATAAATGCTGTGCCGCCGCCAGGTGAACCACCCGGTCGCCAGCTCGTAGCTGCCGATGGCATCCAGCGTCACGCCCCACATCACCGGCGCCGCGCCCAGCCCGAGACTCGTGATGACGGTGAAGAGCGCGAAAAAATGGTTGCGCCCCATCTCGGGCATCGTCGCCATCATGATGCGCGTGTTCGCCACGTTGAAATTCGCCGCCGCGAGGCCGGTCAGAAAGTTTAATCCCGCCACGACCGGGATCGAACATGGAAACAAGCCCGCGGCGATCGCCGTCCATCCGGCCAGAACGATCGCAAACCCGCCCAGTGCGGCGCGCAGGATCGGCTTGCTGCCCACGGCATCGATGATCCCCGCCGTGAGCATCAGCGATAAAATCGGCCCGACGAACGAGACCCCCGAGAGCAGCAACACCAGTCCGTCGCCGAATTTCTGGAACTCGCGCAGATATTCGACCGTGAAAACACTCAAGCTCCCGATCACCGCCATGAAGAGCAGATTGAACCCCAGCAGGCGCAGAAATGGCGGATAGCCGAGCATCGCCGTCCACGGCACCCGATGCGCGGAGCGAGAGGTCGCCTCGTTGCACGGCGCGTCAGGAATCCGCTTGATGAACCAAAGACTCGCCGAGCCACCCAGAGCGCTGATGAGAAACACGGCCGAAAACTCCCACGCCAGCCCGTGCATCACCCCCGCGCAAGCCAGGAGCGAGAGCAGGCTGCCGACGTAGGTGAAAAGCTGGTCCCGCGCGAGGAATCGCCCGCGCACCGGCTCCGGAATCAGCGCGGCGATCCATGGCATCCATCCCGCGGACGAGATGCCGCGCAGCAGATTGAAGATGAAAAGCGCCGCCAAAAGCACGGCCATCTTCGAAGCGTTATCGAGAAAGCCGAGCAGCGGAACGATCGCGACGAGGAAAATGAAGACCGTCCGCAACCCCCATCCGCCGAGCACGAATTGGCGGTAGGAATACCGGTCCAAAAACCGCGCCGCGGGCAGCTGCATCACCGTCATGAGCGGCGTGAAGGCCGCGATGATCCCGAGCACCGTGGAACTCGCGCCGATCGACTTCGCGAAGAGCACGATCGGCGCGCCCATCATCACCTGGAAGGCGATGGCGTTGAAAAGATTGAACCAGTGCGAATTGAACGCACCTTTCGGATACGGCGACGCCACGGATTCAGTCTGAACCACGGAGGACACGGAGGACACGGAGATATTAACTTTCTTCCGTCTCTCCGTGCTCTCTGTGTCCTCTGTGGTAAATTAGCCTTTCCATGCCCGAGATCGACCTGAACGCCAAACTGCGCGACGTGCCGCACAAGCCGGGCGTGTATGTCATGCGCGACCGCTTCAAGAAGGTCATCTATGTCGGCAAGGCGCGCGA
>JAATET010000102.1 GCA_015655545.1 Chthoniobacterales bacterium
CACCTCTTTTTCCTGATCGGCTTCCGCAACCGCGTCTTCGTGTTTTTCGCCTGGGCCTGGGCCTACGTCACCTATGGCCGCGGCGCCCGCCTCATCACCGAGCCTCCGGGCAGCAAGGGCTGACCCGATCGATCAATCGACTCGATCATTCACTCTTTCACCCGCTAGCATCCGCTGGATGAAAGTCGCCATCCTTGGCTCTGGTTCCATCGGCCTCTATTATGGGGCGAAGCTCGCGGCAGCCGGCGAAGAAGTGCATTTTCTCCTGCGCACCGGTTACGACGAAGCCGCGCGCGATGGCATCCGCGTCTTCAGCCCCGACGGCGATTTGCATCTCCAGCCCGTCAATGCCCACCGCGACACCGAAAGCATCGGCCCCTGCGATCTCGTGCTCATCGGACTTAAGACGACCCAAAACGAATTGCTCGCAAAACTCATCCCGCCGCTGCTCGGATCGCAAACCCTGCTGCTCACCCTGCAAAACGGCCTCGGCAGCGACGAGGCGCTTGCCGCGCGATTCGGCGCGGAGCGCGTGCTGGGCGCGCTCTGCTTCGTCTGCCTCACCCGCCGCACGCCCGCGCAGGTCGATCACTTCGGCCATGGCATGATTTCCATCGGAGAATTCGACGGTCCGCCGCAACCGCGCACCGAACGGGTTGCGGCGGCCTTCCGCAACGCCGCCATCGAGACGCGCATCGTCGACGACCTCGCCGGCGAGCGCTGGAAAAAGCTCGTCTGGAACATTCCCTTCAATGGCCTCGCCGTCGCCAAGGGAGGCGTGGCCGTCGACGTGCTGCTCGCGAAATATCCCGGCGAAGTCAAAGCCCTCATGCGGGAGACGATTTCCACCGCCGCCGCCCTCGGATACCCGATCCGCGCGGACTTCATCGACTTCCAGATCGAGCGCACCGAAAAAATGGGCGCCTACCAGCCCTCGACGCTGGTCGATTATCTCGCGGGTCGCGAGCTCGAGATCGACGCCATCTGGGGCGAGCCGCTTCGCCGCGCGCAAGCTGCCAACATGCCGGTCCCGCATCTCGAAAATCTCCACGCCTGCCTCGTCGCGATCGAGAAATCCCGTGGCCGCTGAAAGAAAAAATCTTCCACGGAGACACGAAGAAAAATTTCCGCATCGAGCATCCGCACCCCTGCGCCTCTGTGCGAGCCCTTCTGGCTCGCCATGCCGGGAATACGAGCGGCGGCTATGACGTCATAAGCGCGGGTGTTTTTCTCCCAAGCTGCTATAACGAAGCCATGCCGGACGTCACACCAGCGTGGCAATTTGCCAGCGACAACGTCTCCGGAATCTGCCCGGAAGCCTGGCAGTCGCTCGAGGAAGCGAACCGTGACTGCGTTCCTTCCTATGGCGACGACGCGTGGACCGAGCGCGCCGCCGACCTCCTCCGCGAGACGTTCGAGACCGATTGCGAAGTTTTCTTCGTCTTCAACGGCACCGCCGCAAATTCCCTCGCCCTCGCCGCCTGCTGCCAGAGCTACCACAGCATTCTCTGCCACGAACTCTCACACGTGGAGACCGACGAATGCGGCGCGCCCGAGTTTTTCTCCAACGGCACCAAGCTCCTCCTCCTCCCCGGTGCGAATGGAAAAATCACACCGGAGGGCATCGAGACGATCGCCCGGCGCCGCACCGATATTCATTTCCCAAAACCGCGCGTCGTCAGCCTCACCCAGACCACCGAGGCCGGCACCGTTTATTCGCCCGGCGAGCTGCTCGGAATCGCGCACGCCACTCGCAAGCTCGACCTCCGCCTCCAAATGGACGGCTCGCGCCTCGCCAACGCCGTCGCCTCTCTCGGCGTTAATCCGCGGGAAGTCACCTGGCAGGCCGGCGTGGATGTCCTCTGCTTCGGCGGCTCAAAAAACGGGCTGCCGCTCGGCGAAGCCGTCATTTTTTTCGACCGCGCTCTCGCCGACGAATTCGAATACCGCTGCAAGCAAGCCGGTCAGCTCGCCTCGAAAATGCGCTTCCTCAGCGCCCCTTGGATCGGCTTGTTGGAAAACGGCGCATGGCTTCGCCACGCCGCCCACGCCAACGCCATGGCCGCCCTCCTCGAAGGCCGCCTGCGCGCCCTGCCCGGCGTCGAGTTTCTCTTCCCGCGCGAGGCCAACGGCCTCTTCATTCGCCTGCCGGAGCTCGTCATCGCCGCCCTTCGCGTGCGCGGATGGAAATTCTACACCTTCATCGGCTCAGGCGGCTGCCGGTTCATGTGCTCATGGGCCACGCAGCCGGAAGATGTGGAAGCTCTCGCGACGGATATCGCCCGCGCACTCTGACGAGGCGGCCTTGCGCTCCTCGGCGATTTTTGGAAGGACTGGCGCCATGTCATCGAACATCGAGTTCACCGGCCTTCCCGAAGCCCTCGAATCTTTCGGCGCCAAGGTCGCCATCGTCCTCGGCTCCGGCCTGAACTCCTTCGCCGATGCCCTCGAGATCGAGGCGACGATTCCCTACACCGAGATCCGCGGCCTGCCCGCCTCGAAAGTCCCCGGCCACGCCGGCGCCTTCGCCCTGGCGCGCGTCGACGGCCACCACGTGCTCCTCGCTCGCGGCCGCGTCCACCTTTACGAAGGCTGGACCGCCCAGGAAGTCACCGCCGGCGTGCGCCTCTTCCACCGGCTCGGCGTAAACCGACTCATTCTCACCAACGCCGCCGGCACGCTGAACCCCGCTTTTCACCCCGGCCAATGGATGATGCTCAACGATCACCTCAATCTCACCGCCACCACCCCGCTGCTGGGCGGCCCGAATTTTATCGACCTCACCTCGGCCTACAGCCCGCCGCTGCGCGAAATTTTCCGCCAGGCCGCCATCGAAGCCGGCATTCCGCTCCACGAAGGCGTCTACGCCAGCCTCCTCGGTCCGCAATACGAG
>JAATET010000085.1 GCA_015655545.1 Chthoniobacterales bacterium
CTGGCTCACCTGCGGAGCCCTGACCAACAGGCGCGAGATGAGGGACTACGACCTGAACGCGGCAAGCATCGACGCGATCGTCGAGCACGGCACATTCGAGCTCGGCCACTCCGCAAATGAACACCTGCGGACCGCGGGCGGCTACGACAGCTTCAATTTTCGAGGAAGCCAGTTCCGCTACACGGCACGCCAGCCCGGACTCGCGGTCGTCGGTGCCGCACCTTATGCGGCGCTCCATTTGTTCGGATTTTCGATGGGCGCTCATTACGACCTTTGCATGGCTGTCATCGCCTGGATGACCAGCGGACTCTTCACCGCGACGGCAGCGGTGCTGCTTTGTTTGCTGCTGAAAAATTGGGAAACTCCGGCCTGGGCTGCCGAGTGCATCGCTCTCGCTTATGCCTTTGGCACGAATATCCTTCCCTACACCGGCGTGCCGCATCACGACGTGGAAGCCACCGCTCTCGTCATCGCCGGGATATGGAGCCTCGATCTGGCGCGGCGTCAAGGCAAGGGGCGCTGGGCGGCTCTCGCGGGAATGTTCTTCGGGATGGTTTTGTTTTTCTCCCTCCTGCCGGGCTTCTTGGTGGCCGTGCTGCTTCTCTATATCGGCGCCACTCTTCCAATCCGTCGCTCGATGCTGGCCGCGGTCGCATTCCTGGCAGCCCTATGTCCCACCCTCGCTTACAACTGGCATTACTTCGGCGATCCCTTCATGACGATGAACCGCGCCGGAAATTACCAGGACACCTATTTGTCGTTTTCCTGGAATGGACTGTCCGGCAAGTTGAACAATTATTTCGGCACGGGATGGATTTCCGCACGCTTTTACGAGCCCCAGGTCTATCTGGGGCTGCTCGGGCTTTTCCTCCTGCGCGGCCGCCCATGGCAGGATCGTATTTTTCTTCCCCTCTCGACCGCCGTTTATCTTTTTTTCCTTTTTAATATCGGCACCGACGGCCAGACCCAGCTGGGCCCGCGTTATCTGATGCCCATTCTCCCCCTCTCCGCCCTTGGATTGGGCGCGCTCTTTCGTCTCGAGGGCCCGCGTTGGTTGATCATCCCCCTGCGAGGCGTCGTGGTTTTGACCCTGCTCTACTGCATCGTTGTAAACGTCATCGGCGGCTTCGGCTATTGCTGTTACCCGTCTGTCGACAAATTCGGCCCGATCTTTTTCCTGAAGCACGCCGACGAAATCCGGCACGACTTTTTCCCGCTGGCATGGATTTGCCTGAGCCTCTTTGCGGCGTGGATAGGGCTGCTCGTTTATCTGCAGAGGCAGTCCCCTCGCACGTCAGCTTGATTTCGGAAATTTCGTGAGAGTTTATTTTGGTATCCTTCGTTGCGTGGATTCTTCCGCCGTTGGCCATTTCCTGCAAATCGCTCTTGCAAAGCTCGGAAAAGAGGAGCATGTAAAATCCGAAATAAATAGAGCCCTTTGGGCGTCGGGTAGATTTGCTAGTTGGTGTTTGTAGCGTGCGCAAAGCACGAGCTTCCTGTGGCGATTCGAGATTCGGTAATCGGATACCACGGCAAAGGAGCCACCTCAAAAAAACAAACCCATCACCCATCATGTCCACCAAACTCTACGTCGGAAATCTCTCCTTCGACACGAACGATCAGGATCTCCGCAACGCCTTCTCGGCCGCGGGCAACGTCACCGACGTCGCGCTCATTTCCGATAAAATGACCGGCCGCTCCCGCGGATTCGGCTTCGTCACCATGTCCACACCCGAAGAAGCCCAGGAGGCCATCCGCCAGTTTCACGGCAAGGATCTCGACGGCCGCAACCTCACCGTCAACGAAGCCCGCCCGCGCGAAAACTTCGGCCCCGACGCTCCACGCGGCGGAGGCGGCGGGCGCCGCTTCAGCAACGACCGCGATCGCGGAGACCGTCCCCAGCGCCGCTACTAACCGACTCCAAGACTCAATCCAAGACTCAACCGAAACGCCCCGCCGAAAAGCGGGGCGTTTTCTTTTTCGGCAGCTGCCACCAAGCATGCGCCAGCGCCTTCCCTTGATTTTCGCTGCGGCAAAGCTCCCGGCCGACACTCTCGCAACCGATTCCCGAATCCTGGCGATTCCCTAAATCCCCTCCCCTCTTGAGTCGGCGCTTATCGGCTCCCCGACCCGAAGCGCGCTTTCAGCTCAGGCGCGCCATTCGGCCTCGCTCATCCCGCCGACCCAATTTTCGAACCGCGCCAGCGTGAAAAGAAAATCCGACAGCCGGTTCAAATAAACCAACAGCTCACGACTGCCCACCTGCAGCCGGAGCGCGTCGCGCTCGCACCGGCGCGAAATGGCGCGCGCCACGTGAATCTGTGCCGCCGCGACCGTCCCGCCCGGAAGAATGAAATGGCTCAACGGCGGAAGCTGCACCGTCATCCGATCGATGACGGCCTCCAGCCACGCCACCTCCCCGGCGCCAATGCGGGCGACTTTCGAATCCTCTCCCGCCGTCGCAAGATCCGCGCCGAGCTTGAAAAGCTGCCTCTGCACCGTATCGAGCGACGCCGCCACTTCCGGCTGCGGACCACTCGCACGCGCGATGCCCAGCACGGAATTCAACTCATCCACCGCTCCATAAACCTCCACGCGCGCGTGCGTCTTCGGCACGCGAGCGCCCGAAAAAAGCCCCGTCGTTCCGTCGTCGCCCGTGCGTGTGTAAATTTTCATCGTGCAGCCCCGCGCGCGCACCTAGCGCGTTTCGACGGCCACGCTGGCCGTCTGTCCGATGCGCAAAGGCACGGGCGGCTTGCCGGTGATTTCAATGCGCACCGGAAAGCGCTGGGGCAGCTGCACCCAGTCGATGGTCTGGGCGACTGCCGGGATGAGTTCCACCGACGAACCGTCCTGAATGAAGACCGCCCAGCCCGTGCTCTGGACGACGCCTTCGAACGGCTGCGACGCATGCCCCATCAGCGCCACCTTCACCTTGTCGCCGGGTTGAATGTTCGAAATCTGTGTTTCCTTGAAATAGCCCGCGATCCAGAACGAGCTGGTATCGACCAGCGCAAGCAGCTCGCTGCCGGCGCTCACGTAAGTGCCGGCGCTCGTATTCACATTCGTGAGGTAACCGTCCACCGGCGCAAAGACTTTCGTGTAACCGAGATTGAGCTGCGCGGTGGCCAGCTGCGCCTTCGCCGCCACGACATTCGCGGCCGCGGAGGAATATTGGTCCTGCGCATCCTGATAGGCCTGCTGGTCGATCACGTTGGTTTTGTAGAGCGCGGTCTGGCGATCCAGATTTTGCTGCGCCTCGAGAGATTGCGCCTCCGCCTGCTGAACCTTCGCGGCGGCGTTGTTGACCGCATCCTGGAACGTCGAGGGATCGATCTCAAAAAGCAGATCGCCCTTTTTCACCGGCTGGTTGTCCTTGATCGGAATCTGGATGATCGGCCCGGCCACGCGCGGCGCGATGCCGACAATATTCGCACGCACCTGGCCGTCGCGGGTCCATGGCGTCACGCTGTATCGGTGGTAGAGCACGCAGGCCGCCGCGATCGCGACGACGACGGCGACGATGGTGATGGCGTATTTGTAGCCGTCTTTCATGGAGCGAGGGATAAGCCGATAGCGGAGAAGAAGAGCACGACGAGCGCGAGGAAAAAGAGCGGGAGATGCCAGATATGCCGCGTGAGTCGCAGACGCTCGAGCACGCTCACGCAAAGCCACGCCGCGAGGTAGGCGAACACGGCGACGACCAGCCACCAGGGCAGGAACATGCCGAGCACATCGATTTCGGCATTCGTGAGGGCGTTCATCCGGTGCTTGTTTCAACGCATTTTTTTGGTTGGCGCAAGCTTTGCGGCGGCCTTGGATGGACGCGTGCCATCCCTTGCTTCCCTCGATGATCGCCCGCCGCGGTGGTTCGAGAACGTGCCGATCCAGCAGGGGCTGAAAATGGCGCTCGGCGGCATGCTCGCCTTCTACGTCGCGCTCTGGCAGGGGCTCGGCAGCCCGAGCTGGTGCATCTTCACCGTCGTCGTGCTCACGCTCGCCCAATACGTCGGAGCGATCGCCGAAAAATCCGTCCTCCGCGCCATCGGCACCGTCGCCGGTGCGCTCCTCGGCATCTGGCTCGTCGGCAGCCACGGCAGCGAGCCGCTCTTCGTGATGGGAGGCTGCTTCGTGATCGCGGCCTGCGGCACGATGATGTTCGGCGGCAACCGCTATCCCTACGCGTTTTTCCTGGCCGCGCTCACCACGCTCGTCGTCGTGAACAACACGATGACCGATCCTTCCAACGCCTGGCACACCGGCGTGGCGCGCACCGAGGAAATCTGCGTCGGCATCGTTGCCTCGATGATCGTCACCGCCGTGGTCTGGCCGCGCTACGCGCGCACGGAATACCGTCGCAACATCCGCTCCGCCCTCCGCGACATCGGCAACGTCGCCACGGAACGCATCCGCCGACTCCTCGAAACGGACGCCACCAGCGGCCCGGACCCCGAGATGCAGAAATTCGTCACCAGCTTCGCCACGCGCATGAATACGCTGCGTCTGCTCATCCGCTACGGCCAGCGCGAGAGCCAATATTTCAAGGCCCGGCTGCCGATCCGCATGAAGATGATCGGCGAGGTCAACGCGTGCTTCGAAGCGGCGGTGAGCCTTGGTCAGCGGCTTCCGCGACAGTCACGCTACCGCGACCTGGTCGCCACCGAACTCCGGGACATTCACGGGCAGCTCATACGGGAGTTCAAGGATCTCGACACCGAGGAAAGCGTCGAGCGCACGAATCCCGAACTCGCGGGAGCCATCGAACGCTGCGACCAGCGCCTCGCCGAATTGCGCGAGCAGGGCGCCACGAAGAACATTCCCATCCAGGAGGCCATGGATTTCTCGGCGCACTATACCGCGCTGCTGGATATCGCCGCGCGGCTGCGCATCATTCGCGACTGCCTCTACCAGATTCACAATCTGCCGGAAGTGCTCACCCCGCGGAACACCGGCAAGCCCGAGCCATTCGAACTCGATGCGTTCTGGATTCGCAACGGCATCAAAGGCGGCCTCACCGCGACGCTCGCGCTGCTCTATGTGAACTGGCTCAATCCACCCGGCGGCGCCGCGCTTCCATTTGCAGCGTGGCTCTTCACCTCGATGTCGCGCACGTATCCCGGCGGCGAGGGCGACCGGCGCGCTTTCACCTACGTCATCCGCGCGGCGCTGGCCGGCATCCCCTACACGCTCCTGCTGCTCGTTCTCACGCCATTTCTCTCGGATTACTTCGTGATGAATTGCTTTCTGTTCATCGGCCTCTTTCTGCTCGGCTACACGATCGCGAACCAGGGCGGCATCTCGCTCTACGCACAATGCGGCATGCTGTTCTTCGTCGGGACGGTCGCAATGAATCCGCAAAATCCGGTCAGCTATCAGGCGATCATCGAGAACTATTTCGGCGTCGTCCTCGCGCTCGTGCTCTCGTCGCTCATCCAGCGACTGCTTTGGCCCGTGCTGCCTCAGCACGAGATCCGCAAACTTTTCACCGAGTATTTCGCGTGCTGCCGAAAGCTGCTGAGCCCGGTCAGCGCGGCGGAATTCGATCATCTCCAAGACCGTCTCGCGCTGATTCCCCCGGAAGCCGCCTCATGGATCCGAGTCACCACGACGCCGGAGTATCCGCCGGGTGAAACGCAAAAATTGATCGGCCTGCTCCACTCCGCGCAACATCTCGGTTACAGTATTCTCTCGGCCCGGAAAATTTCCGAACTGGATATCCCGGCCGGGATTCGCACCCAGCTCGACGCGAACATGAAAAGCATCGAGCAAGGCAGCCGCGAAGCTCTGCAAGCGCTGGAGGACGCTTTCATCAAAGGGAAACGCAACCCGACAAAATCCGTCTCGCAATTCGCGATTTTTCAGCCGATCGAAAAACCCCTCTCCAAAGTGCGGCAGTCCTACCTTTCCGGCGCGCTGAACTTCCCGCAGGCCATTCCCTTCCTTGGCGCGATCGATTTTCTCGAGACCACGACGCGCACGCTGGATCAATGCGCCGAGCAGCTCCGCGGCCTCGAGCTGGAAGCCTACTCGGGCGATTACGCGCTCTGACCGTTGAGATAAACCGCGTACGGCGGAGTGCGATTCTCCACGACCGCCTCGAAAGCATTCTCAACTCCTTCCGCAAAGGGCAGGGTGATGAAATCCGCTCTCGCGCCCGCGCGGAGCTCGCCAAAACGCCCGCCCAACCCCAGCGCGGACGCCGGATGTCGCGTCACCATGTCGAGCAGCTCCTTCGGCGCGACGTTCGGGAAATGGCGGCGAAAGGTCTGCATCTCATCGAAGAGATTGAGCCCGCGATTGCTGGCGCAGCTGTCCGTGCCGAGGCTGATTCGAAAGCCCAGCCTGCGAAACGTCTCATAGGGAAATGGCCCGCGCTGAAAATACTCGTGGCAATTCGGGCAATGCACGATCGAGAACGAGCCGGCGCGGGGCGCGAGCAGCTCCTCGTCTCCCGGGCCAAGCTGGTTCATGTGCACGAGAATCGCGCCGCGCGGCAGCGCGTCGGCCTCGAGCAAATGACGAATGGGCGTCTTTGCGCCGCAGTCGCTCATGTCGCGTCCGATTGATTTCAGGAAATCGAAAAGCGGCCCGCTGCCTTCCGCGAACATCTGCATTTCTTCGTCCGATTCCGCGAGGTGCGTCGTAAATGGCATGCCGTATTTCTCCGCGCAAAATCGAACGAGTTTGTAGAGATCGGGCGACGTCGTGTAAGGCGCATGCGGCGAGAGGCCAAACCCTCCGTGCCACGAAGGCCGCTCCTCAAAAAAAGCGAGCGCACCCGCCACGACATCCTCGGTGTGAATGCGGCTGCGGATATCGAGCAGCTCATAAAACCACCACGTCCGAATCCGCGGCGGGGGCAGCTGCACCATCAGTTCCGGGAGCGACTCGATATTCAGCACGGTCGTCGTGCCCCATTTGCGCAGCTCGCCAAGTCCGGCGGTGATGGACGCGATGTAGTCGGCATCGGTCATCGTGCGCTTGAGATCGTTGATGCGGCGCACCCAGGCGGAAAAGCTGCCGCTTTGCAAAATCGCCCCGCGCATCGAGGTAAAATCGAGGTGGCAATGCGCGTTGATCAGGCCGGGCAGCAGAATCGCCTCGCCGTGGTCGGTCACCTCGGCGACCGGAAATTGCGAGCGAAGGTCATCGAAGCCGCCCACCTGTGCAAAGTTCGTTCCGTCGATGGCCACTGCGCCGTCCTCGATAGGCGGCGATCCGAGCGGCAGGACAATCCGGGCGCGGTGGAGATTCATGAAGACGCTTCCGCCTTGGGAAGGTTTTGTTTCGCCATCGGCCGGCAAGCGGCGACGAGCAGGTTGCAGGCTTCGGCACAGAGGACCGGCAGCGGGAGAGAAAATTCCACGGGGTCTGTGAAGACATTTTCGATCTCCCAAAGTCGCTGGCGCAGACAGCCATCGACGCACGTTTTTCGGATCACTTCCCGCGCCTGTTCATCGGTGATGAGTTGCGTCACGCGATACATTCCGGACTGGCGGCCCAAAGTGCCGCGGAGCGCGGTGGCGTGAAGCTCCCCACGTTCATGAGCGATCCAAGTGCCCACTGCGGCGGGATAAAAAAAATCGAGCGCACGGCGAAGCTCGTCGAGCGATCCGAGTTCGAGCTGCCAGCCGCGGCGAAGATTTGGAGCGGATTTGAGGGGGCGGTAATTTCCCGCGTCGTCGTATTTCGCCAGCTCGCGAGCGTCTTCCGGCCGTCGAAATCCTTCCAGACCGGCCGAGTCTTTGTCCTGCGCATGCCGCAATTTCATTCCAGAAACGGCGATCTGGCCGATGCCCCATGCTCCGGCGTCGCATCGCTGCTGGAGGAAGTCGCGAATCGAGGTCATGAAACCAAACAGGCTTACCCGTTTGGCTGAGGGAACAGGAATCAAATCCTGCCCGATTTACACTTTCTTCCGGCGCTTGACCTTGAGCTGGGCGAGCGACTTCATCAGGACGGCCTGCGTGGAAGCCATATCTTCGTCGCTGATCTGGTCGTCCTTGAGCGCCTCCTGCGCGCGCTTAACGGCGGCTTCGGCGGCGGTTTCGTCGATGTCGCTCTCGGCAACGGCCATGTCCGTGAGCACGGAAACGCTGGTCGGCGTGATCTCGACAAAGCCCTCGCCCACGGCGAGCACGCTTTCCTGACCGTCCTTCACGATGAGCAGTTCGCCGGCCGCGAGTTGCGTGAGCAGCGGCATGTGCTCGGGCAGCACGCCAAGCTCGCCTTCCGCCCCGGGGACGAGAACGGAATTCACGTCCTCGGAGTAGATCTTGGCTTCGGGAGTGACGATTTCGAGTTTGAGAGTGGCCATTTGGGCAGAGTTTGTAAGTTTGTAAGTTTTAAGTTTGTAAGCGGAAGCCGAGCTTCCCTTAAGACTTACAAACTTAAGACCTAAGACTACTCCTTGATCTGGTCGATGCCGCCCTTCATGTAGAAGTTCGCTTCGTTGACGTCGTCGTGCTTGCCTTCGAGGATTTCCTTGAAGCCGCGGATGGTCTCGGAGATCGAGACGTATTGGCCGGGCGTGCCGGTGAAGACTTCGGCCACGTGGAAGGGCTGCGAGAGGAAACGCTGGATTTTGCGGGCGCGGAAGACGGTCAATTTGTCCTCGGGCGAAAGCTCGTCCATGCCGAGGATCGCGATGATGTCCTGCAAATCCTTGTAGCGCTGGAGCACGACCTGCACGCCGCGGGCGACCTTGTAGTGCTCTTCGCCGACGATGTCGGGAGCGAGCGCCTTCGAGGTCGAGGCGAGCGGATCGACGGCCGGGTAGATGCCCAATTCCGCGATGGAACGCTCGAGCACGAGGGTCGAGTCGAGGTGCGCGAAGGTGTTCGCGGGAGCCGGATCGGTCAAGTCGTCCGCGGGCACGTAAACGGCCTGCACAGACGTGATCGAGCCCTTGGTCGTCGAGGTGATGCGTTCCTGCAACTGGCCCATTTCGGCCGCGAGCGTGGGCTGGTAGCCCACCGCGGACGGCGTGCGGCCGAGGAGCGCGGACACTTCGGAACCGGCCTGCGAGAAGCGGAAGACGTTGTCGATGAAGAGGAGCACGTCCTGGTTTTTCTCGTCACGGAAATATTCGGCCATCGCGAGGGCGCTGAGCGCGACGCGGAGACGGGCGCCGGGGGGCTCGTTCATCTGGCCGTAGACCAGCGCGACCTTCGACTCGGCGAGATTGTCCTGCTTGATGACGCCGGCATCGCTCATCTC
>JAATET010000100.1 GCA_015655545.1 Chthoniobacterales bacterium
AATGGGCACGCCCGGCGACGGCGGCACGCGCACGATGTGCGTGAGCGGCGACGTGATGAGACCCGGCTATTACGAGCTCCCAGCCGGCGCGGTGACGCTCGGCGAATTGATTGACGACGTCTGCGGCGGACTGAAGCCCGGGCGGAAATTGAAAGCCGTCATCCCCGGAGGCAGCTCCGCGAAAGTGATGCGCGCCGACGAAATTTACAAAGTGAAGGTCAAGGGGCCGGACGGCGCGATGATCGAGAAGGAGATCCCCATGCTCGATGTCGTGATGGACGCCTCGGGCCTCGCCTCCGTCGGCACGATGGTCGGCAGCGGTGGCGTGATCGTGATGGACGACAGCCGCGACATGGTCTGGGCGCTCAACAACCTCAATCAATTCTACGCGCACGAGAGCTGCGGCCAATGCACGCCCTGCCGCGAAGGCAGCCTGTGGATGTCGAAGATGACGACCCGCATGCTGGCTGGCAATGGCGCGGCGAACGACTCCGCGACGCTCATGAACGTGGCCGACAACATCGCCGGCCGCACCGTCTGCGCCTTTGGCGAAGCCTGTTCATGGCCGACCCAGAGTTTTCTCACAAAGTTCCCCGAGGAATTTGCCGCGGTCTCGGGCGGCAAATGACGGGGGACCGCCACGCGCGAAGCGCGGGTCGTTGATCGGACAGGACTTTCGCGTCCGGTTCTTTGGGAGAGCCAATTTGCCGCGGCTTGGGGATGCCGTGGTGGCCTTGGCGGGCGGCGATGCCTGGACTCGACCGATGCCGGGACTCGGGATATTGCTTCGTCCATGAAAAGCCGCCTTCTCGCCCTGCCCGCCGGACTTGCTCTTCTGCTCGCCGGCGCGACCGTCTCTTTTTCCCGTCCCGTCGCCGGTCGGGCCAGTGTCTCCGCGGAAGGCCCGCGGGGCGGCAGCTATGAGGCGTCGGGCGCGCGGGTCGGGCGCTTCGGCACCGGCAGCGTGAGCGCCGAAGGACCCCGCGGCGCATCCTACGACGCGACGGTAAATCGCGCGGGCCGTTATCGCAGCACGGATGTCAACGCGACGGGAGTGCATGGCGGGTCGGTGAGCGCTTCCTCCGCGACATGGTCGGGCTATCGCTCGGGATATGTCTATCGTGGCGGAGCCTACCACTCGGCGAATGTCGTGGTGAACAAGACGTATGTCGCGCCGGTCGGCGTGTATGCGGGCTGGGCGGTGGTCGTGGCCCCGGCGTTTATCGTCTATCCGCAGTTTGCCACGTATCCCGTGGAAGTCGCCGTGCAGGTGCAGCTCAAACAGCTCGGCTACTATGGCGGTCCGGTCGACGGGGACATCGGGCCGGGCACGCAGAAGGCCATTGCCAAATATCAGGCCGCGCAAGGAATCGCCGTCACTGGCACGATCACGCAGGCGCTCGTGGCGTCGTTGAAGATTTCCTGAGTTTTTTCCCGCTTTGCCGTCGTCGAATGCGCGCTCGTGGCTGCCACGGGGCGGCTCGACCTGTTGCTCTCTTTTTCGCAGACTCCGACGAATGAAGGCCATAAAAATTCTCGCCGGCTTTCTGCTGCTTCTGGCGTTGGTCGCAGCCGTCGAGTGGTCTGTCGGCCGTTCGCCGCTGGGGCCGGACGGGCGGTTCGGATTTTTCGAGAAGGACATCTGGAGCTCGGAATGCTCGCAACGCGTGGCCGACGCGTATTCGTTCTCGCACATCGCGCACGGCATCATTTTCTTCGGCTTTCTTTGGCTCGTCGGGCGGCGATTTTCGATCGGCGCGCGTTTCCTCATCGCCACGGCGATCGAGGCGGGCTGGGAACTTCTGGAAAACTCGCCGATCATCATCAATCGCTACCGGGAGGCGACCATGGCGCTCGGCTATGCGGGCGACAGCATTCTGAATTCCGTGAGCGACATTGGCATGATGGCGCTCGGCTTCCTTCTTGCCTGGCGGCTGCCGGTCTGGCTGACGGTGGCGATCCTCGTCGCGATGGAAGCCGGATGCGCCATTTGGATTCGCGACAACCTCACGTTGAACGTCATCATGCTCATCCACCCGATCGACGCCATCAAGCATTGGCAAATGGGCGCTCACGGCTGAGCGGAGTTTTCCATTGAGGAAGCGGGCGCGGGCGGCGCATGCTGGCGGTTTTCAGCCGCATGGAACCGACCGAACTTTCCGAACTCCTCGCCATTCGCCGCCAGAAACTCGACGCCATTCGCGCCGCGGGCGTCGATCCATTCGGACACGGATTCGAGACCGACGGCTCGATCTCGGAAGTCCGCGCGAAATTTGCCGAATCGGCTCCGCTGCGCGCCGCGGGCCGCATTACCGCCCATCGCGACATGGGCAAGAGCCAGTTCCTCGATCTGTCGGATGCCACGGGACGGATTCAGATTTTCATCCACGCGAAGGAGATCGGCGAGGACCTCTTCGCCATTTTCAAGAATCTCGACCTGGGCGACTTCATCGGCGTGGAATGAGAGGGCTTCATCACGAAAACCGGCGAACCGACGATCCGCGTGAAGACCTTCGAAGTGCTGGGCAAGTCGCTGCGTCCGCTGCCTGACAAGTGGCACGGCGTGCAGGACACCGAGATCAAATACCGCCAGCGCTATCTCGACCTCATCGCGAACGGCGACTCGCGCGAAATCTTCCTCAAGCGCATCACGATCGTTCGCGAAATCCGGCGTTTCCTTGAAGACCGCGGATTCATCGAGGTCGAGACGCCGATGATGCAGACCATCGCCGGGGGCGCCGCGGCGGAGCCGTTTAAGACGCACCACAACGCGCTCGGCATGGACCTTTTCCTGCGCATCGCGCCGGAGCTTTACCTCAAGCGGTTGCTGGTCGGCGGCTTCCCGAAATTGTTCGAGCTGAACCGCAATTTCCGCAACGAAGGCATCTCGCGCCGGCACAATCCCGAGTTCACCATGCTCGAGGCCTACTGGGCCTACGCGGATTTCGAGAAAATGGCGGACCTTGTCGAGGAGATGGTCTGTCACCTCGCCGAGAGCGTGTGCGGCGGCTTGAAAATCGAGCACAGGGACGCCGGCGGCAATGTGACGAAGACGATCGATCTCGCGCGTCCATGGAGGCGCGCCCGCTATGCCGATCTCATCGAGGGCGTGATGCCCGGCTGGTATCAGCTCACCTCCGAGGATCGGCGTGCGAAGTGCGCCGAAATCCATCTCGATGTCTCGCAATGCGTCGCGGATTTTGAAGTCACGCAGCATGTCTTCGAGAAGCTCGTCGAGGAAAAGACGATGGACCCGCTCTACGTCACGCATTGCCCGAAGGAGCTCGTCCCGCTCGCGAAGCAGAACGCCGAGGATCCGAGCGTCGTGGACGTTTACGAACTCGTGATCAACGGCCAGGAAATCTCGCCCGGCTACTCCGAGCTGAACGACCCGATCGTGCAGCGCCAGCGGCTCGAGGAGCAGAGCGGCGGCGAGACGCAGAAGATCGATCACGATTTCATCGAAGCGTTGGAATATGGCATGCCTCCCGCGGGCGGCATCGGCATCGGCATCGACCGTCTCGTGATGATGCTCACGGGCGCGGAGTCGATCCGCGACGTGCTGTTTTTCCCGCACATGAAGCCGCGCTGAAGTCATGATCGCCCGGGCCATGATCGCATTCTTCGCGTGCGCCCTCGGCGTCGCGTCGGTGCAGGCTTCCTCCCGGGACGAGCTGCTTTTCAATCTCAACACCGCCCTGCAAACCCGCGACGGCGCGGGCCTGGCGCATTGCTTCAATTTCCGGGGTGCCGACGATGCGACGCGGCAGTCGTTCGTCAAGATCCTCGGCCAGATTCTATCGTGGCCGACTTTCGATGTATCCACCTCGGAGCGCACCGGGCAGGGAAATCCGCCCATCGAGCAAGGTGGGAAAAAATTTATGCTCAACGGCGATTGGAAATATCAGGTGCATATTCTTCCATCGAAGACCGCGAAGGGCGGGTTTGTTTTTCCCGCCGGGGGCACGGCGGTTGGCCGGGATCAGATCCTTGTCGCCGTTCCCGAGAAACCAAAGTCCTGATCCCCATGCGCATTGTCATCACCTGCGGCTCGGCCATGGCGCCGATCGACGAAGTGCGCCGCATCACGAATTTCTCCACCGGCGAGCTCGGCCTTCTGCTCGCAAACGCTTTCGCGGACGCCGGCCACGAGGTGATTTGCTGGAAAGGCGAGGCCGCGACCAGTCCGCTGCCCGTTGTCGAAAGCGTGAGTCTTCTCCCGTTTTCCACGAACGACGATCTCGCCGCGAAACTCGCGACGGCCGGCCATGCGGATGCGGTATTCCAAATCGCCGCGCTCTGCGATTACGAGGTCGATGAGATTCGGGACAGCGACGGGAATTTACAGGACGCGGCCAAAATCCCGAGTCGCTTCGGCGGGCTCGTGCTTCATTTGAAGCCGGCCCGAAAAGTCCTGCCCACGCTGCGCGACGTATTTCCGCACGCGCGAATCGTCGGCTGGAAATACGAGCTGGACGGCACCCGCGAGGACGCGCTGGCGGCCGGGCGCCGGCAATTCGTGGAAGCCTGCAGCGATCTTTGCGTGATCAACGGCGCGGCGTATGGCGCCGGTTTCGGATTGCTGACGCCCGACGACCGGTTCCAGCATGCCGCGGATAAATCCGAACTCGTCGCCGCCTTGGTGCGGTGGTGCGTGTGACTAGCGGAACCGCTCCATGAGCGCCCAGAGCGCCTGCTCGCTCCGCTCTTCGACCTCGGCCAGGGACGAGATCGTGATTCCGAGATCGTGCAGCAATCCGTCGCGCAGCCCGTAGATGCAGCCATGCACGCTGAGCGGCTGGCCGCGCAGCCACGCGTGGCGGATGATGGAGTTTTCGCAAAGGATGCGGACCTGTTCGAGCACATTGAGCTCGCAGAGCCGGTCGATGCGATCGGTATCGTTCGGAGCGGATTCGAGGAACGGGCGGTGTTTTTTCGCCAGCACGCTGACGGAATGCAGCCAGTTGTCGATGAGCCCCATGTCGTGCTCGACGAGCGCGGCTTTCACGCCTCCGCAGCCGTAGTGGCCGGTGATGAGGATGTGTTCCACCTTGAGCACATTGACCGCATATTCGACGACCGAGAGGCAGTTGAAGTCGGTATGCATCACGAGATTGGCGACATTGCGATGCACGAAAACTTCGCCCGACCGCAGGCCGATGATCTCATTCGCCGGCACGCGGCTGTCCGAGCAGCCGATCCAGAGATATTTCGGATTTTGCTGATGCGAGAGCGTCTCGAAAAAATGCGGATCCTCGGCGCGAGTCTCCTCCGCCCATTTCCGGTTGTTTGCGAAAAGCTGTTCCAGTCCCATGGCCGCCGTATTTATCCTGTCCGCCGGGGAATGTCGATGCGGTCGCTCGGGTCAACGGGGATTGAATTCGTCCGCGCGATAGGATTCCATCCGGGGTGCTTTGTTCCGCATGTCGATTCCCATTCTTCTGGCCGTGATGATTTCCACCGCGATCGCGGAGCCGCTCGAATATCCCCGATTCCAGACCTCGAAAGCCACCGACGACTATTTTGGAGTTTCGGTCGCGGATCCCTTTCGCTGGCTTGAGGATTTTCACACCGACGCCGCGCGCGATTTCGTCCGCCGGGAAAATGCGCTCACCGCCCAATGGCTGCCGGCGCCGGCGCGGGCGGCCTACCGTGCACGGCTGAAAGCGTTGATCGACTACCCGAAGCGCACGGTGCCGTTTCGCCATGGCCCATGGTGGTTCACGTCGCGCAATACCGGCCTGCAGCCGCACAACGTCCTCTTCAAGCAGCGCGGCGCGGATGGCGCTCCCGAGGCGCTCATCGATCCCAATACCTTCAGCAAGGACGGCACGATCGCGCTCGCGGCCCTGGCCTTCACCGAGGACGGCGCGCTGGTGGCTTACGGAAAATCGATCGGCGGCAGCGATGACCAGACGATCTACCTGCGCGAGGTGGCGAGCGGGAAAGATCGCCCGGATGTCTTGAAAGACATGCGCTTCAGCAATCTCGCCTGGGCGCCGGACAACTCGGGATTTTGGTATAATAAATTCCCCGATCCCGCGAAGCGTGCGAACTCCACGATCTACTGGCACCGGCTTGGCGACCCGCAGGAGAAGGATGCCGTCATCTTCTCGCTGCCCAAAAATCCCGAGATCGATCTGACGCCGGTCGCGACGGAAGACGGAAAATATCTTTTGATTTATTCGTCCATTGGCACGGACGAAAAAAACGGGCTGTGGCTGCGCGCCATCGGCGCTCCCGCCCGCCCCGGCGACTTCCGCGAGATTTTTCCCCTTGGGCAGGCTCAATATGGCGTCGTCGGCAATGACGGACCGATTTTCTACGTTTACACCGACGACGCGGCGCCCCGCCGCCGCCTGGTCTCCGTGGACATCGATCACCCCCGTGCGAAACCGCTCCATGCGCTGATTCCGCAGGAAGAAAATCTGCTCAATGAAGCGGCGATGATCGGCGAAAATTTCGTCGCGACTTTCACGCGGGACGTCTGCAGCGAATTGCGCATTTACGGCCGTGACGGGAAATTTCTTCGCCAAGTGCCGCTGCCGTCAGCCGGCTCGGCCACCGGTGTGAGCGGCCGCCGCGAGGATCGCGATTTCTTTTTCCTTTTCAGCAATTACACGACGCCGGGCACCATCTTCCGCTGTCCGCTGGCCGACGAAAAGCTGACGGAATATTATCGTTCGCAAATCAAATTCGATTCCGACCGCTACGTCACCGAGGAGATTTTCTACCAAAGCAAGGATGGCACCCGCGTCCCGATGTGGCTCGCGTATCGCAGGGGATTGAAGCGCGACGGCAAAAACCCCGCGCTCCTTTACGGCTACGGAGGATTCGGAATCAGCCTCGAGCCCGCCTTTTCCGCCACGATGGTCCCGTGGCTCGAGCAAGGCGGGGTCTTCGCGGTGGCGAATCTGCGCGGGGGAGGCGAATACGGCACCGCCTGGCACGAAGCGGGTCAACTGGGCCGCAAACAAAATGTCTTCGACGACTTCATCGCCGCGGCGCAAAAGCTCGTCGACGACCGTTTCACGAATCCGCAAAAACTCGCGATCGAGGGCGGCAGCAACGGAGGCCTGCTCACCGCCGCCGTGGTCCTGCAGCGGCCGGATCTTTTCGGTGCGGTCATTTCCCACGTGCCGGTCATCGACATGTTCCGCTACCAGCGCTTTGGAACGGGACGGTTTTGGACGACCGAATACGGCGACGCGACGAAAAGCCGCGAAGCCTTCGGCTGGCTGCGCAAATACAGTCCACTGCACAACGTGAAGTCCCGCGCGGAATATCCGCCGATCCTCGTCACCACCGCGGACGGCGACGACCGCGTGGTTCCGTCGCATGCGTTCAAGTTTGTCGCCACTCTGCAATCGGAGGCCGGGCCGGGCGTCTATCTGCTCCGTCACGAAACCGGCGCCGGTCACGGCGGCGGCAAGCCGCTCGCGAAGGTTATCGAGGAGAAAGCCGATGGTTTCGCCTTCCTTACGCGCGCGCTCGACCTTCCGGAACCGGATTTTTCGGCCTCGCCGAGCAAGAAACCTTCCGCCGCGCCATAGGCCTGCTTATACTTCGCCCATGCCTGCACGCATCCTCGCCCCGCTCGCCGCTGTCGCCACGCTCGTCCTCTCCGCTTGCTCCTCCATGCAGCCCGAGCCAACGCCGAATCCGCCGATGAACCGTGCCGGCGGACCGCCGGTGGACGAAAGCACCCCGAATACGGGCGGCGCGCTCTTCAACGGCAACTAGCCGTCCGCCGTCCGCCGTCCGCGCACCGGCGCAGATTCTCTGTAGTTCCGCTTGCCTCGCGCCGGGTAATCGGAGATGTTTGCCAGTTCTTTATGGCTACAAAATCGTCCAAACGCACCACGCCAAAGGCCGCTCCTGACCGCGGCAGGAAAATGAACGGCGCGGATATCCTCGTCAGCTGCCTCGAGCGTGAGGGCGTCGACACGATTTTCGCCTATCCCGGCGGCTGTTCGATGCCGATCCACCAGTCGCTCACGCGCTCGAAAAAAATCCGCACCATCCTGCCGCGCCACGAGCAGGGCGGCGTGTTTGCCGCCGAAGGCTACGCCCGCGTCACCGGCAGGGCCGGCGTCTGCATGGGCACGTCCGGCCCCGGCGCGACGAATCTCGTCACCGGCATCGCGGATGCGTTCATGGATTCCACGCCGCTCGTGGCGATCACCGGCCAGGTGCCGCAGGAAATGATCGGCCGCGGTGCGTTCCAGGAGACCGACATGTTCGGCATCACGCTCCCGATCGTGAAGCACAGCTACCTCGTGATGGACATCAACGACCTTCCGCGCATCGTGAAGGAAGCGTTCCACATCGCGACGACCGGCCGCCCCGGCCCGGTGCTCATCGACATCCCGAAAAACATCCAGCAGCAGGAGACGCAGCCGATTTATCCGAAGGAGATCAATCTCCGCGGCTACAAGATCGACTACAAAGCCGACGACCTGGCGCTCAACGAGATGATCGGTCTCATCAACAGCGCCAGGCAACCGATGATCTATTGCGGCGGCGGCATCATCACGAGCGACGCGCACAAGGAGCTGCTCGAGTTCGTCGAGCGCACGCAGATTCCCGTGGCGACCACGCTCATGGGCATCGGCTGTTTCCCGGAGACGCACGAAATGTCGCTCAAATGGCTCGGCATGCACGGCACCGTTTACGCGAACAACGCCGTGAACGAAGCCGACCTGCTCCTCGCCATCGGCGTGCGCTTCGACGACCGCGTGACCGGCAAGGTCGAGAAATTCTGCGAGCACGGCACGATCGTCCACATCGACATCGACAACTCCGAGCTGAACAAGAACAAGACCGTCAAGCTGCCGATCCTCAGCGAAGTCAAATACGCGCTGCGCCGCTCGAATCAGATCCTCGAAAAAGGCGGCTTCAAACGCTCGAAGAAATTCACCCGCTTTCCGGCCTGGTATAAGCAGATCGACGCGTGGAAGAAAAAATTCCCGCTTTCGTTCAAGGACACGCCCGACGCGATCCAGCCGCAATACGTCATCAAGATGCTCTGCGAAATGACGAAGGGCGAAGCGATCATCACCACCGGCGTGGGCCAGCACCAGATGTGGGCCGCGCAGTTCTATAATTTCACCGAGCCCCGCACGCTCGTCACCTCGGCTGGGCTCGGCTCCATGGGCTATGGCTACCCGGCTGCCATGGGCGCGAAAGTCGCCCGTCCGGACAAGCAGGTGATCGACATTGACGGCGACGGATCGTTCCTCATGAACGTCCAGGAGCTCGCCACCACGCACGTGGAAGGCATCGCCGCGAAGGCGATCATCCTGAACAACCAGCACCTCGGCATGGTCGTGCAATGGGAGGACCGTTTCTTCGGCAGCAACCGCGGCCACACTTTCCTCGGCGATCCGCGCGACCGGGACCGCATTTATCCCGACTACGTCGAGCTCTGCAAAGGCTTCGGCGTGACTTGCGAGCGCGTGCTCCACAAAAAGGATCTTCCCGCCGCGATCCAGCGCATGCTCGACTCGAAGGAAACCTACGTCCTCGACGTGATGACTCCCTACACCGAGCACGTGCTGCCGATGATCCCGACGCAGAAGACCTACAAGGACATCATCACGGAATAGGATTCGTTCGGCGACGGTTGCATCTCAATATCCGCGAGATGCTTCAAGTTCCGGCTGATCGACCATCGTCAGAGCCAATCCCAAGGTTTCTAGTCGCGATGACGTGGTGGAAATGTAAATGCACCTTTGGTGTTTCCGGCCACACATCACATTGCGCAATCGGTCCGTAAGATAATGTGATGGACTTTATTTAGAATTGCGCTTCATACGACGAAGATAAATGTCCGCAAAAATAGATCGTGCCGTCTCGGGAATGGGATGAGACCCATCCAAAAATTTTACCGGAATCTGCCCGCTGTTGCGGGAAAAATCTTCTATGAGGCCAAATTTCCTTAGCGATGTGACGTATGCCGCATGCCGATCGATGTCGCTGTTTTCCAAGGCTCCTAAAACTTTCGGATGTAGCGGAGGGAAAAAGAAAATCGTGGTTACCCCTCGCTCTCGCAACTTTTGCACAAATGGTTCGATCGTTTTCTTTAAGCGCTTTTCAATCAATTTATTGTCCGGTGTTTTGAGCTTTTTGGTCCACTGTTCAATGACCCGCTTTTCTCGCGTCGCAGGTTTAGCTTCCGCGTAGCTTAATATCTTGCGTTCCTGTCGAGGTAGATCGAGCCATTCCGAAGTAACGTCTTTAAGATTGGAGGGATCCACATTGTCTCTTTTTACATCGGGGACTCCACTTAACTGCACATTTTTTTGCTCATGCAATACTTCCGCGGCCTCGGCGAGTGTTCCTAAACTAAGGCCATAAAGTAATGGGAACCTTGAAAATTTAAGGGCCGCCGGGACTCGATTTCCTTCCTGAGTTCCGATGCGTTCGAGAGGTATGGCCAACAGGACAAAACGCAGTTTCGGCAGCCGGGACAACTCGGTATCTATTATTGAAATACTTTCATCGAAAGAGGCCCCTCCGACTGCCAGACTTAGTATATAATCTTCACCAATTTTAAAGGCACGAGGAAACCCACGCCCGCCAGCAATCATTTCCGACCTTGAGTCTCCCGAAATAACGACAGTTACCCTCTCAAGAACCGAAAGAGGAATTCGCCGAATCTCAGCGATCGACCAGAGCACCGCGTCATCTCGACGAACGATCTGCTCGCGAAAGAGACTAAGATGGGATGTAAGACGAAAATCAAATGGATCTACGGATAGATTGAAGATTGCAATCGGAAGCGCCAAAATTCCGAAAACGACTATCAATCCAAGCCAAAAGTATTTGCGAGGACTTGGAGGTATGCGATCGAATGCGAATCCCATCAGTCAATTAAGTGAATCGCATGCAGGGTCCGAGGACAGTGTATTCTCACAGATATGGAAAGAAATCATTTCCGACATTGGACGCTAATTTAGAACTGGAAATAGATGAATGCCTGTTGCTGCACCGGCATTGAAAAGATGAGGAAAAGAGCGATTGCGGCGAAGCTAATGCGGGCACCCTCGGGCAATCGCATCCATACTTGCTCCGAACTCAATCCGCGTAAAATCCATTGGTAGGCGATGAGACCGATAACGACGGCCAGCGCCAA
>JAATET010000018.1 GCA_015655545.1 Chthoniobacterales bacterium
GGATTGTCCGGCTCGCCGAAGCTTTCCTTATGAACGAAGGCGAAATGGCTCACATCCAGAAAGCCTTCGATTTGCCGGCCCGCCGAGGCATTCAGTTCGACGCTATTGGGCAAAACCTGCAGGTAATCGGGATCGTTCCATTCGTCGAAATTCGGCAGCGGCCGCGGACCGTCATCCACGAGCCTTGTCCAGATAAGCCCGTAGCGTTCCTCGACCGGGTAGCTTTGCAGCCGGAGCTTGGGCGGAACCGCCGCGCCCGGATGGGCCGGTATGCAGACGCACCGGCCCGCGGCGTCATAGCGAAAGCCGTGATACGCACAGACCAGATTGTCACCTTCGATCGCCCCCATGCTCAGCGGCACGCCACGATGCAGGCAGAGGTCTCGCGCGGCGCTCACCTTCCCGTCGGACAGGCGATAAAGAACAATGCGCTCGTCGAGCAGCCGTGCTCCGAACGGCTGCTCCCCCACCTCGTGAGCGAACGCGACGGGATACCAATGCGGAGCAAGCGCATTCCAATCGGACTCCAAAAAAGTGCAGCTACGGGGAAGCATCGGAAACTCGCTATGATCGTTATCGCATATAACCAGCCAGCAGGAGCCGTGCCCAAGCCCGGCGACTTTCCATGGGTCTGACGGACCAGACCGCGCTTATCCCCGGCATCCCGCCTACCAGGGAACGTTTTCGTCGTCTTCCTCGACCCGGCCAGGCTGCGGGAGCTGTTTGAAACCCGCCTGCACTTCCCATTCTTCGTAGACGCCCTCCGGCAGCTCATTGAGAAACCGCGACGGCCGCTGGAAGGCCTCGCCGTATCCGGCGTTCAGCCGCAACTCGGGATACGTCAGATACAGCTCGTCCTTGCACCGCGTCACCGCGACATAGAAAAGCCGTCTTTCTTCCTCGACGTCCTCGGCGCGATCCAGCGAGCGCGAGCTGGGAAACATTCCGTCCGAGAGCCAGATCACAAAGACCGAACGCCACTCGAGCCCCTTGGCCTGATGCACGGAGGACAACGTCACCCGATCGTCATCATCGCGTCCGGAGGCGAGCGCCTCGGTCGTTTCGATACCGCCGAGGAGGGCGAGCTGCGCGAGAAACTCCTCCGTCGTCGCGAATTGCTTCGCGTAATTTTGGAGCGTGTTCAGGTCTTCGCGGCGCGCGTCGTAGTTCGGGAATTTGTTGCGCATGTAGTCGTCGTAAATTGCGAACATCACCGCCTCGATCATCGCCGCAGGCGCGACCGGGCCGCCGCCGGGCCGCAGATCCGCAAGCGTGAGCAGGAGCTGCTCCCAGGATTTCTCGGATTTCGCCGGCACCTTGCACGCGGCGCGCAAATCGGCGACCGACTTGCCCTCGATCAGCATGGCCGCGGTCTTCGACCAGAGCGTCTCCGCGGATTTCGCGCCGATGCCCGGCAGCAGCTTCACCATGCGCTTGAACGCCACTTCGTCGCTCGGATTCACGGCGAACTTCATGAACGCGGCCACGTCCTTGACATGCGCCTGCTCGAAAAAACGCAGCCCGCTCGTGATCGCGAAGGGAATGCCGCGGCGCGTGAACTCCAGCTGCACCTCGAGCGACTGGTAATGCGCGCGATAAAGCACCGCCATCTCGCGAAAATCGACCCCCTCCTCGTTCATCTCCAGCACGCGCTGCGCGACGAAGGCGGCCTGCGCATTGCTGGTCGAGAGCGGCACCAATGCCGGCTTCACCCCCGTGGACGGCCGCACCGCGCGCAGCTCCTTGCGGAATTGCCGCTCGTTGCCCGCGATCGCCGCGTTGGCCAGCTCGAGCACCTCTGGCACGCTGCGGTAGTTCGTCTCGATCTTGTAGACCTGCGCGTCGGGATGCTTGTCGGGGAAGCGCAGAATGTTTTCGAAATTCGCGCCGCGCCACGAATAGATCGACTGCGCGTCGTCGCCGACGACCATGACGTTGCCGTGCTTCGCGGCGATCCGATCCACGAGCTCGGCCTGCAGGCGATTGGTATCCTGGTATTCATCGACCAGGATGTGCTGAAACTGCCGCTGGTAGCGCTCGGCGACGGATTCGTCGGTCGTCAAAAGCTCCAGCGTCTTCGCGAGCAGATCGTCGAAGTCCATCGAGTTCGCGCTCTTCTTGCGCGCTTCGTAGGCGATGGCCACCCTCTCGATCTGCGCCTCCAGGGGCAGGAAATACGGGTAGCGCTGCGCGAGGATGCCGGAAATCGTTTCGCCGCAATTGATCGCGAGTCCGAAAATTTCCGACAGCACGCTGCCTTTCGGAAATCGCCGATCCGTCGTGCGCAAGCCTTCGCGCGCCACGACCGCCTCGATCATGTCCTCGGAATCCTCGCGATCCATGATCGAGAATCCCGTGCGAAAACCGATCGCTTCGGCGTGACGCCGCAGGATGCGATTCCCGATCGAGTGAAATGTGCCGCCCCAGATTTCGTCCGCGCCCGCCGGCGCCACGGCGGCGACGCGGTCGAGCATTTCGCGGGCGGCCTTGTTCGTAAAAGTCAGCAGCAGGATCGACGACGGCGTCACGCCCTGCTCGAGCAGCCACGCGACGCGGAAGGTGAGCGTGCGGGTTTTTCCACTGCCCGCGCCGGCGATGACGAGGGCGGGCCCGGGCGGGCTTTGCACCGCGGCGAGCTGCTGCGCGTTCAGCTCCGACGCGAAATCGATGCCGCTCGAAGCAGTAGCCGGCGTGTAGAGCGTGTAGGTGCGCGCCATGTCGGTTAGATCCTCATCCTCATCCTCTTCATCTTAATCTTCCTCCCGCATTGAGGAAGAGGAAGTGGAAGAGGAAGAATTTTTCTCAGCCCTCGTCGTTTTTCGCGCCCTTGTCGGGAGTCTGAAATTGCCGACGGTCGAGGCCGAGCCCGTATTCGAGCAGCTTCGCCGCGTCGTCCCAGACGTGGGCCTTGTCGCTCTTGAGCACGATCGCGATCATGTCGCGTCCGCCGTAGGCGCCGCTGGCCACGAGGCAATGGCCGGCGAGGTCGGTGTAGCCGGTCTTCATGCCGTTGCAGAACGAGTAGGTGCGCAGGACGCGGTTGGTATTCGTGAGCGGAACCGTCTTGCCGCTCGCGTAGGTGAAGACGTAGGTCGGGCGATCGACGATGTCGCGCAGCGTGGGGTTGCGATAGGCGGCGCGCGCGATGCAGGCAAGGTCCCGGGCGGTGGAATATTGATTGTAGTCCGCCACGGGCAGGCCGTTGGGATTTTCGAAATGCGAATTTTTCGCGCCGAGCCGTCGGGCTTCGGCATTCATTTTATCGGCAAAGGCGGGGATGCTGCCGGCGTTGTCGATCGCCAGCGCGTAGGCGACGTCGTTCGCGCTCTTGACCAGCAAGGCGGTGAGCAGCTTCAGCCGGTTATAATGATCGCCCTCCTTCAAATAAAGTTTCGTCGGGGACTGGAGTGTCGCCTCTTTCGGAACCGTGAGGCTGCCCTGGAGATTGCCGGCCTTCACGATGAGCAGCGACGTGAGCAGCTTCTGCGTGCTCGCGATCGGCGTGCGCATCGTGTCGTTCTTTTTGTAGAGCACCTCGCCGGTATTCGCATCGAAAAGAATGGCCGACTTTCCAAAAACGTCCGGAACGGCGGCGCGCCCCAAAGCGGGCAGGATGCAGACGAGGATCGCGACGAGAGTGCGTGGAGTCACAAGCGGCATAAATTTAAGGCTTCGCGGCGGGCGCGATAAGATTTTTTTCCATGACGGGATCGGCTTTGCCCCCGAGTTCGAGAGAGCGGAAATAGTGCCGGCGGGCGAGCTCGACCGCGGCCGGGTGGCGCTGGAGATAAATGACGGCGAGATTGTAATGGGCGTCGCGATAATTGTCGTTGATCTCGACCGCGCGGCGCAATTCCGCCTCCGCGCCATCGAGCCATCCCTTGCGACCGAGAACGACGCCGAGGTAATTGTGCGCGCGGGCGTTCGACTTGTCGTAAACCACCGCCTGGCTCAATGCGCCGTAAGCCTCCTCGAGATGATCTTGTTGAAAATAGATCATGCCCAAGGTGAACCAGGCCGGGCCGGTCTCGAGCCGCTGCTGGATGGCCTGTCGAAGAATTTTTTCGCTCTCGCCGGCGTTGCCGGAGCGAAACTCGATGAGCCCGAGATTGACCAGGGCGACCAGATTGCCCGGCGCGAGCTCGAGCACTTTTTCGTAGGACCGACGCGCGGATTTGTAGTCTCCTTTGTCGAAAGACTCGTTGCCCTCGCCGGCCACGGCGCGCGCCACTTGCGGCACGAAAGTCGAGGGATCGGGCGGCGGCGAAGGGATCGCAGACGGCGGCGGATCCTGCGCGTAAGCGGCGCCCAGCGCGGCGAAGGCCGCCAGCGAAAGCAGGCGGCGGATCATTGGCCGAGCTCGCGCGAACGTTCGGCGGCGGCGTTCACCGCGTCCGCAAAGGCCGAGCGCACCGCCGCGGCCTCGAGCACGCCGAGCGCGGCCGCCGTCGTGCCTCCGGGGCTCGTCACCGCCTCGCGGAGCAGCGCGGGATGTTCGTTCGTCTCCGCCGCGAGCTTCGCCGCGCCCAGCACGGTCTGCACGGCCAGCTGCGTGGCGAGCGGCCTGGGCAAGCCGGCCGCGACGCCGCCATCGGAAAGCGCCTCCATCACCAAGAAAACATACGCCGGCCCGCTGCCGCTCAACCCGGTGACGGCATCGAGCGATTTCTCCGGCACCACGACAGCGAGGCCGACCGCGCCCAGGATGCGGGCGGCCAGCGCGAGATCGTCCGGCGTCGCGGAGGCGTCGCCGGAATACGCCGTCGCGCCGGCGCCGACTTGCGCGGGAGTATTCGGCATCGCGCGAATGACGCGCGCGCCGGCGGCGTGCTTGCGCAGCTCGGCGATCGACCAGCCCGTGACGATGGAAAGCAGCAGCTTGCCCGCGATATTCGATCCGCAAGCCGACAAGGCAGCCGGCACGTCATTCGGCTTCACGCACAGCAACACGACTTCCGCATCCGCGACCGCTTCGGCATTCGTGGCCGCGGATTTTGCACCCAACGACCCGGCAAGCTGGTCGCGCGCGGCGGCGGCGGGATCGGCAATCGCGATTTCCGCCGACGCGCAGACTTCCGCCTGCACGAGTCCGCGCACGAGTGCCGAGGCCATGCGGCCCGCGCCAATGGATGCGATCTTCATGGATGGGAAGGTATTTTGCGGAGCGGCGGGCGCAACGTTCTTTTGCGCGAAGCCCCCGCAATGAAAGGTTGCCCGCTCCCGGCGGTTGTCTTATGGAAAAGGCATGTTCAGACGTCTCTCCCGTCCACTGGCAATCCTGGCCGTCGTCACGCTTGGGGGCTGCGCCTCGGGCCCGCAGGTCGATCCGCAGGTCACCGCCGCCATCTCGGCGCGCAACGTAAATTCCGAGACCTACACGAAAATCTACAATGCCCGTCCGCTCGACTACACCGATATCAAAAATCTCGTCGTCAAAAAGGTGCCGGCGCAGATCGTCGTCGATTATCTCCAAAGCACCGAGAAGGTTTACAATCTCACCTACTCGCAGCTCGCGAACTTGAAAGCCGCCGGCGCGACGCCGCAGTTGTTGAACTATCTCAGCGAGACCCAGGGTTTCTACGGCTACCACACGACCGCCTCCGCGCAGCGCATCAAAAAGAAGCAGCAGGACGCCTACTACCGCGATCCGGAATACCAGGACGAGCAGCCCTTTGCCTACAACGAGCCCATCGTCGACGACTGGTATGACTCCGCCTACGAGGAGTCGCTCTACAGTCCGTTTTCGATGAACTAAGCCGCGCTCCGCGGAAGACTTCGAAACGCTGTATGGCCAAAAAACCGCGCGATCAATTTCCCCGGCTGCTCCCCGCGCCGGCCCGCAAAAACATCTCCGCCGCCGACCTCATCGACGGCGCGTTCAAGGCCTACAATGGCGGCCGCCTCGCCGAGGCCTGCAAACTTTTCAGCGAAAAAATGGTGGCCGGCAACGGCACCGTCGGCATGTCGCTCACCGGCGCGCTCACGCCCGCCGGCCTCGGCAAATCCTGCCTCGTGCCGCTCATCAAGGCCGGCTTCGTCGACTGGATCATTTCCACCGGCGCAAATCTCTACCACGACCTCCACTACGGCCTCGGCATGGAGCTCTACGCCGGCTCGCCGTTCCTCGACGACGTGCAGCTCCGCCACGATGGAGTGATCCGCATTTACGACGTCCTCTTCGATTACGACGTGCTGCTCGATACCGACGCCTTCGTGCGCCAGGTCATTCAGGGCCCGGAATTCCAAAAGCCCATGGGCACCGACGAATTCCATTACCTGCTCGGCAAATACGTCCACGCGCGCGGCCGCAAGCTCGGCATCCCCGAGCACAGCCTCCTCGCCGCCGCCTACCAATACGGCGTGCCGATTTTCACCAGTTCGCCCGGAGACAGCTCGATCGGCATGAACGTCGCCGCGATGTCGCTGCGCGACTCGAAGCTCTCTTTCGACGTGAACCGCGACGTCAACCAGACCGCCGCGATCGTCTACGACGCGAAGCACTCCGGCGGCAAGTCGAGCGTCTTCATCCTTGGCGGCGGCTCGCCGAAAAATTTCATGCTCCAGACCGAGCCGCAGATCCAGGAGGTCATGGGCATCGAGGAGCGCGGGCACGATTATTTCCTGCAATGCACCGACGCTCGCCCCGACACCGGCGGCCTCTCCGGCGCCACGCCCGCCGAGGCCGTGAGCTGGGGCAAGATCGATCCCGACAGCCTGCCATCGTGCGTCGTCTGTTACCTCGACTCCACGATCAGCCTGCCGCTCATCACGGCCTACGCGCTCACGCGCACGAAGCCGCGCAAACCAAAACGCCTTTACGATCGCCGCGACGAAATGCACGAGGCCATCCGCGCGCAATATCTCAAGGTCGGCCAGGTCGAGAAAGTCGAGCATCGCACCGACCTGACGAAGAAAAAGAAGCCGCGCAACCTCGCGAAGCGCTCCTCCCGCGTCGGCCAGAAGTAATCCCTCTCGCTTTGCCATGATCATCCGCACCGTCGCCTATCCCCGTGCCGCCTTGATCGGAAATCCTTCCGACGGCTATTTCGGAAAAACGATCTCCTTCTCCTTTCGTAATTTTGCCGCCCACATCGAGCTCTGGGAATCGCCGGAGTTGGAACTGCTGCCAAGCCGCCGCGACCATTCCGTTTTCCACAGCGTCGCCGATCTGCATGCCGATGTGAAAGCGCACGGCTACTACGGCGGCTTCCGCGTGCTCAAGGCCTCGATCAAAATTTTCTACGAATACTGCCGCGCGAATGACATCACTCTCGCCGACCGCAATTTCACCCTCCGCTACCGCTCCGACATTCCGAATCGCGTCGGTCTCGCCGGATCGAGCGCGTTGATCATGGCCTGCCTGCGCGCGCTGATGGCGTTTTACGAAGTCGAAATCGAGGCCGCCCAGCTCGCGAACGTCGTGCTCGCCGTCGAGAACAGCGAGCTCGGCATTCCCGCCGGCCTTCAAGACCGCGTGGCCCAGGCTTATCAGGGTCTCGTATACATGGACTTCGCGAAATCGCTGATGGATTCGCGCGGCTACGGCGACTACCAATCGCTCGACCTCTCGCTGCTCCCGCCGGTTTACATTGCCTACCGCGAGGATCTCTCCGAAGGCACCGAGGTCTATCATAATGACCTCCGCGCCCGCTGGAAAAATGGCGACCCCGATGTGATGGCAGCCATGGCCACCTGGGCGAATCTCACCGCGAAATTCCGCGACGCCCTGGCGAAGGGCCACACGGATGCGATGCACCAACTGCTCAACGCCAACTTCGACAAACGCGCGAGCCTTTACGACGTCGGCGAAGGCAACCGCGACATGGTCGCCACCGCACGCCGCGCCGGAGCCAGTGCGAATTTTGCCGGCAGCGGCGGCGCGATCGTCGGCATTTACGACGATGAAAATGTCTTCCAAAAACTCGCGACCGCCTTCGCGCCGAAAGGCATTCGCGTGATCCGGCCGGACTTCGCTCCCTCCCTGCGACCTCTTCAGGAAATGGCGGTCGCGTGAAGGCCGTCATCCCCGCCGCCGGCTTGGGGACGCGTTTCCTGCCGATCGCCAAGGCCGTGCCGAAAGAGATGTTGCCCGTCGGCAACCAGCCGGTCATCCACTACGTCGTCGCCGAAGCCGCCGCCGCCGGGTTCGACGAAATCCTCATCGTCCTGTCGCAGGGCAAGGAATCGATCCGCGAATATTTCACGCCAAATCCCAAGCTCGAAGCCCATCTCGAGCGCATCGGCAAAACCCGCGAAGCTGCCATCGTGCGCGACACGGCCTCCATGGCGCATATCGAATACATCTACCAGCCCGAGATGCGCGGCCTCGGCGACGCCGTGCGCCTGGCCCGCGAATTTGTCGGCCCGTCCGACGCCTTCGCCGTGCTGCTCGGCGATACGATCATGCACGGCGGCTCGCCGCTTCCCGCCATGCGCCACGCCTGGGAGACGGATCGCCGGGGTTCGGTGAACCTCGAGCCCTGCCCCGCGGATCGCGTGAGCCGCTATGGCATTGCGGGCGGCGGCGAAATCCGGCCCGGCGTTTTTTCCCTGGATCGCGTCGTCGAAAAACCAAAGCCCGAGCACGCTCCGCGGCTGATCGATGCGACCGGGGCCGCCTTGCCGCCGCATGCCTTCGCCGCGCGCTATCTTTTCAGCCGCGCCATTTTCGATTTTCTCGACGCCACCGAACCCGGTTACGGCGGAGAAATCCAGCTCACCGATGCGATGGATCGCTATCGCATTCAGCACGGCCTGTTCGGCGTCTGCTGGCCCGGCCGGCGGCTCGACATTGGCAATCCCGCCGGTCTCCTCGCGGCTGCGCAGATCTTGCAGGCCTGAATTTTCAAACCGCCGCGATCCCGAAAACACGCGTCTCGACGCCGGGCGAAAAAATCGTGTGATCCGGCCCGGCGTCCGCCACCTCGAATCCCGCCTGCCGCAGCGGCCCGGCATCCCAGCGCGTCACTTCCGCATGCTGCAACGCATACGGCTCGTGCCAGACCTCCCCGGCGAGCAAACGCCCGCGCCGCAACGCGAAAAGCCGGTAGCGCTCGATCAAAAATTGTTCCAGCGTCCCCTCGCCCGCTCGTTGCGGATTTCCCACGCCGCGATACTCGAAGCGCGCGATCTCCCGAGATCTCTGGCAGCGGTAGAAAATGCGATCCTCGACTCGCTCCCGCATCCGCGCTCGAAAATATGGCAGGCCAAAAATCGTCCGCGCCGCCCACACCGCCAGCGGCTGCGCGCAATCCAGCGAGTAAAACCACACGCCCGGCCGGCCATGCCGGTCACGCACGTAAGTTCGCACATTCAACTCCGGAAAATCGGAGATGCCCGGCAGCGGCGGACAAAAGCGCGGCCGCACCGCCTCCATTTTAAAAGGAACGATGCCCAGCCACGCCCGCCCATCCCAAATATCCACGGTCAGCCCCGGTGGCAGCGTCGACTGCACCTCCGCCGCGTCCCACGCCCAATGCAGGAAAAGCAGTCGCCGCCATTTTTGATACATCACGACCGGTCCGGCCGGGCGCGGCTGCGGATTCACCGACATATTCCCCATTTGAGTAACCATACGGCTTCGTCTAGCATGGACTCTTTCGTCAGCCGTTCCAATGGCGGCTGCATCTGATCCATGGAGCGTTATTGGCTGGTTGCCGCGTCATTTTGTTTTCTACTGAGCTTCGGACACACGCTGTTCGCGCTCGGCTCCGGCACGTTTCGTCCCGCGCGCTTTAATCTTCTCAGCATGGCCGCGGGTTTCGCGTTCCAGACCGTGTTTCTCGTCCAGCGCGGACAAATCGTCCACACCTGCCCGATCACGAACCTCTTCGAAGTGCTCGTTTTCCTGAGCTGGTCCATCGTGCTTATTTACTTGCTCGTCGGCCCGGCCTACCGGCTCTCGCTCATGGGCGCGTTCACCTCGCCGCTCGTGCTCGCGCTGCTGCTCCTCGCGCTGCTGGCGCCCATCGACACGATCGCTCCGCGCGGCGCGCACAATCCCTGGATCGAATTCCACGCCGCACTCTCGATCATTGCCTACGGCGCGTTCGGCCTGGCCTGCATCACGGGCGTGATGTATCTCGTGCAGGAGCGCCAGCTCAAGTCCGGAAAAATTTCCGAGCTCCTCCTCAATCTGCCGCCGATCACCGACCTCGGCGCCGTCAACGGCCGGCTCCTCCTCACCGGCTTCCTTCTGCTCACCATCGCTTTCGGCGCGGGCCTCGCCGCTGGAATCTCGGTCACCGGATTGAAATCCGGCGTCTCTTTCGCCATCTGGACGCTCTACGGCACGCTGCTCGCCATGGATCGCATGCGGCTGCTGCCGCCGCGCCGCATCGCGGGAGGTTCCGTGCTCATCTTCATCTTCGCCCTCATCACGCTGCCGAGCGTGAGCCACCTTTCCGCGCCATGACGATTCTTTGCGCCGGCATCAATCATCACGTCGCACCGGTCGATGTTCGCGAGCGGTTTGCGGTCGCGAATCACGAAGTCGCCAGCGTGCTCGACAGCATGCGTCGCATCGACGGACTCAGCGAAGCCGTCGTCGTCTCGACATGCAATCGCGTGGAATTTTACGCCGCGAGCATCTGCCCCGAGCGCACGCTCGACGGGCTGCGCGGGTTTCTCGAGACACGCACCGGCATGGCCGCGCCGCTCTACCACCACGACACGCCGCGCAGCGTGCGCCATCTTTTTCGCGTCGCCAGCGGGCTCGACTCCATGGTGCTCGGCGAGACGGAAATCCTCGGCCAGGTGAAGCAGGCCTACGCCACCGCCGCCGATGCCGGCGCGACTTCCGGCACGCTGAACCGCCTTTTTCAAAAGGCCTTCCGCGTCGCAAAATCCGTCCGCACCGAGACGCAGATCACACGCGGCGCGACCTCCGTCGGCTCCGTCGCCGTGGAGCTCGCCGGCAAAATCTTCGGCGACCTCGATCACCGCCGCGTGATGGTGCTCGGCGCCGGCGAGACCAGCGAACGCGTCGCCCGCAGCCTCGTCTCGCGCGGCGTGAAAACCGTCATCGTCTCGAACCGCACCTTCGACCGCGCCGCCCAGCTCGCGGAGGAAATCGGCGGCATGGCGATTCATTTCGATCATTGGCAAAACGAGTTTCCCGACGTGGACATTCTCATCAGCTCGACCGCCGCCCCGCATCCCATCATCACCCGCGAGCGGCTCGAGCCCATGATGCGCCAGCGCTCGGGCCGTCCGCTCTTCATCATCGATCTCGCGGTGCCGCGCGACGCCGAGCCGGGGGTGAACCGCCTCGACGGCGTCTTCCTCTACGACATCGACTCCCTGCAGGACATCGCCAGCCGCTCGCTCGCCGTGCGCCGGAACGAGATCGAGCATTGCGAGCGCATCATCGATCGTCACGTCACCGACTTCGTCGGCTGGCTGCGCCGCCGCCAACACTCCATCGAATGAAACCGCTGATCCTCGGCACGCGCGGCAGCGACCTGGCGCTCGCACAAACCCGCCTCGTCGCCGCCCGGCTGCGCACGGCGCATCCCGGGCTGGTCGTGGAGGAAAGAATCATCCGCACCACCGGCGACGCGCGCCTCGACGTGAGCTTGAGCGAGCCGGGCGCGCTCGACAAGGGGCTGTTCACCAAGGAACTCGAAGAGGCCTTGTCGCGCGGGGAAATCGACGCCGCGGTCCACAGCCTGAAAGACCTCCCCGTCGAGGCGCCCGCCGGCCTCACGCTCGGCGCGATTTTGGAACGCGAAAATCCCGGCGACGTCCTCGTCTCGAAATTCGCCGGCGGCATCGACGCCCTGCCACCCGGAGCCGCCGTGGCGACCAGCAGCCTTCGCCGCAAGTGTTTTCTGCTCCGGAGCCGCCCGGATCTGGAAGTTCACGACATCCGCGGGAACGTCCCGACTCGCATCCGGAAATTGATCGCGTCCGGCTCGCTTTCCGCCCTGGTGCTGGCCCGCGCGGGTCTCCGCCGCCTGCAAGCCGCCGGAGTCGCGCTGGAACTCGACGCTCTCGCTGTTTCCCCGCTCGACTTCATGCTCCCCGCGCCCGGCCAGGGAGCCATCGCGGTGGAATGCCGCTCGCATGACGGTCCCGCGCTCGATGCGTTGCGTCCGCTTCACCATGCCGCGACAGCCTTGTGCGTGCATGCCGAACGCGCGGTGCTGGCGGGCCTGGGCGGCGGATGCCATCTCCCACTCGGAGCCCTGGCCCTCGTCGAGGATGAGTTTCTTTTTCTGCGCGCGGTGTGGTTCGGCCGTCCGGATTCCGCGCCGCTCGAGGCGGAATTTCGCAGTCCCGCCGCCAAGTGGCGCGACGCCGCCTCGGGCGTGATTGCCCGATTGATCGCCTAGACGCTAGACGCGCCGAATCCGCTGTGCGGAACCCAGCCGGATTTGGGCGGCCACGCCCAGAACCAATAAAATCACGAGGACCAAGGGCTCGATCATTTCGTCGAGGGGCAGCGCCTCGGCGATCATCAAGGCGCCGGTCACCGCCGAAAGAAAAATCAGCGCCGGGTCGAACAGCACGGACAACAACACGGCCGCCAGCAATCCTCCCGCGATGAAAGCCGCCCACTGGCCCTCCGGCGTGTGCAGTCCCGCAAGCGGCGCCAGCCGAAAGGCGAGCATTCCTCCGGCAAACCCGCCCGCGATCGCCACGGCGATCCGTTGCAGCAAGACGGCCAGCGCGCCGCAAATCAGGCCGGTCAAAAGCGAAAGCAAAAGCAGCAGCCACTCGGCCATGCCCGCGAAAAAATTCGTTCCAAACTGCAATCCGAAGAAAAATCCGACCACGCCGACGAAAATCCAAAACAGACGCCGCCCAAGAATCAGGATCAATAATCCGGCGAGGATCTGAGCCGCCGGGGCGAGCGGTAGAGGGTCGTCCATGCCCATGTCTTTCACGGGCGGCCTCCCATTGTCAAACGCATGTCGGTATTTTGCCACGACCACGGCACCTTAAAAGGGAGCTCCCTATCGATTTTCCACTGCCGCGCTGCCTTCCAGCCGCTAAAGTGCCCGCCGCATGACCCACGGCATTTGTTATCTCGTCGGCGCCGGGCCCGGCGATCCAGGACTTCTCACTCTGCGCGGTAAAGCCCTCCTCGAACGCGCGGATGTCGTTGTTTACGACTATCTCAGCAACCCCGAGCTGCTGCGCCATGTTCCCGGGAGCGCGGAAAAAATCTACGTCGGCAAAAAGGCCGGCGCGCACACGCTGACGCAGGCGGAGATCAACGCGCTCCTCGTCGAAAAAATCGGAGCCGGCAAAACCGTCGTGCGGCTGAAGGGCGGCGATCCGTTTATTTTCGGACGTGGCGGCGAGGAGGCTCTCGCTTTGGCGGGAGCGGGCCTGAAATTCGAGGTCGTCCCCGGCGTTTCGGCGGCCATTGCGGGGCCGGCCTACGCCGGCATCCCGGTGACCCATCGCGGCTGCAATACGACGCTCACCATTTTCACGGGACACGAAGACCCCGCGAAGCCGGAAAGCACGCTCGACTACGCCGCGATCGCGCGAACTCCCGGCACGAAAGTGATGCTGATGGGCGTGGAGCGCATCGGGACCATTGCGGATTCGCTCGCGCAAGCCGGTCTGTCGGCGGCGACGCCCGCCGCATTGGTGCGATGGGCCACCACCGGCCGCCAGCAGACGCTTGCCGGCACGCTCGGCGATATTGCCGCACTGGCCGCGGAGGCCGATTTCAAAGCGCCGGCCGTGGCGGTTTTCGGAGAGGTCGTCGATTTGCGGGAAACCTTGAACTGGTTCGAAACACGCCCGCTTTTCGGCAAACGCATCGCCGTCACCCGCACGCGCAAGCAGGCTGGCGCGCTCATCGATCAGCTGCGGGAGCTCGGCGCCGACGCCTACGAGCTGCCGACCATTCGCATCGAGCCGCCGAAGAACAAACGCGAGTTTTACCAGCTCGTCAGCGACGCGCACGAATACGACTGGCTCATCTTCACGAGCCCGAACGGCGTCGAGGCGTTTTTCGAAGCCTTCTTCACGCTTTTCAAAGACGCCCGCTCCATCGGCGGCGTGCGCATCGCAGCCATCGGACCGGCGACCGCGGAAAAAGTGCGCAGCTTCCACCTCGACGTGGATTTGCAGCCGGAGAAATACGTGGCCGAGGAAATCGTGAAGGCTCTCCAGGCCGAAGTCACCATCGACAATTTAAAAATCCTGCTCGCCCGGGCCGAAGGCGCGCGCGAAGTGCTCGCCACCGAGCTCGAGCGACTCGGCGCCATCGTGGACGAAGCCATTGCCTATCGCACCGTTCCGGAAACCGGCGACGTATCCGGCGGCATCGCCCGCTTCCGCGAGGAAGGCGCGGATGCGATCGCCTTCACAAGCTCCTCGACCGTGGAAAACTTCGTCGCCCTGAAGCTCCCGCTGCCCGCGAATCTAAAAACCGCGAGCATCGGCCCGATCACCTCGGCGACGATGCGCAAGCTCGCGCTCGACGTGGATATCGAAGCGACTGTCCACGACATCCCCGGCCTGGTGAAAGCGATCCGAAGCGCCCTGCCGTAGCGGATTTATCGTCCGCGGACTTTTGCATCGATCCGCGAAATCCGCGGCTCAGCCTTCCCTGCTCCTTCGCTCGCGCGCCTTGAGATATCGCGTCCGCGGCCAGACGACCATCTCGTCTTCGCGCAGCCACCCTTTTTTAAGGACGGAGCCTCGGAGCTCCAGCTCGTAGCGGCGGCCATCGACGGTGAACGTCGCACTGTCGATCACGCCCGTGCCGCTGGACCACGAAACCGTCTGCGTGCTTTTCGGGCCGCGCACCGCGAAGTCGTAAAATAAAAATCTCGGCTTGAAAACCGGGCTGCGCACCCGCCGTTCGCCGAGGTAACAGCAGCGCGATCAGCGCGAGCGGCAGGAGCATTTCACGGTCAGGATTTTTCATCGGACGAAATTTCGAATTTTCCGGGGCCGTTCGAGGTCGAGTGCGCGACATGCAGGCCGACCAGCCGCGCCATCATGACGACGAGCATGATTTGTCCGACCACGGCCTCCAGCACCGCGAGACTTCGGGCGTAGGAATTCGCGGGCAGCACGTCGCCGAAGCCGACCGTCGTGAGCGTGGTGTAGCTGAAATAGATCAGCCATCCAGGCTCGTCCCAGAGATCGACATTCTTCGCCATCGCGGGGTCGACAATGTTGAAGCTCTGGTGATTCACGACCTCGAGCATGGCGTAAGTGTATCCCCACAACGCGCCGACGAGCAGGTAAACGCAGGCCGCGCCGCACAGCACATTGCCATCCACCACGCGCGCCCGGAACACCGTGCGCAGGATCGTTCCCGTCACATAGGCCGTGAAAAGAGCCTGCGCGAGCAGGTGCGCAAAATCCGGCATGCGCTGGCGATGGGTCAGAAAACTGCCGAGCCCCAGCAGAGCCATCACGACTCCTGCCGCGCAGATGACGACCGCTCGATGAGGCGCGTGATTCCAGACCGCATAGGCGGAAGCGATGGTCAGCAGGATCGTGAGCGGCGCGAGGCTGGCGGGACCTTGCACGCCGGGCAAGCTGTGGGCGACCTGTGCCGTCAAAGGCGCCCCGACGATCATCACAAGAATCGCGATTAACAAGACGCCGAACGGAAATTCTCGAAAGTAAACTTCGATCGCGTTCCGCCTCATCGGCCTCAACATGCGCGGACTCCCACCGACTTTCAAGACAGCCGTCGCGGCCCCCTATTCGGAGATTTCCAGGCGGAAGCTGACGCTTTTGATGTGGGCGGCGAAGCAGGCGTTCATGACGTCGATCATGGGAGCGATCTGGAACTCGAGTTCCTCCACGGGCCCGTGCTTGCGCACTTTCATGAAATCGACGGCTCCGCCCCCGCCCCGCTCCCGGGATTCTCCTGAACCCAGTTCGGCGACGCCGCGAAGATCGGCTCCGCCCCGAAGTAAACGCCTTCCATCTCGTGATACGGCATCCCCCGGAACAGCGTGTTGATGTGGTCCTCGCAATACGCCGTCGCAC
>JAATET010000064.1 GCA_015655545.1 Chthoniobacterales bacterium
CATTGAAAAGATGAGGAAAAGAGCGATTGCGGCGAAGCTAATGCGGGCACCCTCGGGCAATCGCATCCATACTTGCTCCGAACTCAATCCGCGTAAAATCCATTGGTAGGCGATGAGACCGATAACGACGGCCAGCGCCAATCCGAGCATCTTCTCATCCACCAGGCTCTTGTTCATACAGGGGGTAAACATGGAGTTCAGAATCGAACATGCCCGATCGAAGGAGGGCGCTCGAAAGAAAACCCAAGTGAGACACACAAGAAGGAAGGTGAGAAACATCGCGCCGATGAGCCGCACACCCTTCCAGGGGAGGAGCCCTATTGGCCAAAGCGCCACGACTATGCGTTCGGCACATAGATAAAAAGCGTGGAGCGCCCCCCATAATACAAAGCGCCAGTCTGCCCCATGCCAAAGACCGCCAATCAACATGGTCATCCATAGGTTGGCATACGTGCGCGGAATACCTTTTCGGTTTCCGCCCAAGGGAATGTAAAGATAATCGCGCAGCCAAGTGGAAAGGGAGATGTGCCATCGCTGCCAGAAATCCGAAAAACCAGCAGCCGCGTAGGGGTGGCGAAAGTTATCCGGCAACGCAAACCCGAAACACATAGCCACGCCGATTGCGCAAGTCGAGTAGCCAGAAAAATCGCAGAAGATTTGCCCTGTGAAGGCGAGAGTGCCGGCCCACGCATCCACCGTGGAGAGACGCTTCATCGCGTCGTAGGTCAGATTTGCCACCGGCGCCAAAATAGCGTCTGCGAGAACCATCTTCTGGAAGAGGCCGAAGAGCAGTAAGAGAAGCCCCCAGGAAAACTGATCCCTCGTTGCGCGCCGCGGCGTCTCGATCTGGGGAAGAAAGTGATGTCCTCGCACGATTGGCCCCGCTACCAGCTGCGGGAAAAAAGTTACAAAAAGCGCAAAGTCGAGAAAGGTCTTTGCCGGGGGATGCGACCGCCTATAGACATCGATCGTGTAAGAAAGTGACTGGAATGTATAAAACGAAATCCCCGCGGGTAACACAATATCCCACACCATCGGCTGGTAATCGATCCCCATGGACGCGAGCACATTCGTCGCATTTTGTTGCAGAAAATTTCCATATTTGAAAAAGCTCAGCAGGCCCAAGCTCGAGCAAAGGCTTATCAATAGATACGTTCGACGCCCTGTCTTTGTGCGACATCGCTGCATGCGGGTGGTTGTGAACCAATCCAGCAAGGTCGTGAACATCAAGATCGGCAGAAATGCAATGTTGAAGGCCGCATAGAAATAGTAGCTGGCGACCATTAATATGACCTTCTTCCACGTCCAAGTGAACGGGAGTTGATATAGCCCAAGGATGAGGGCGAAGAAGATGTAGAACGAGATGCTGTTGAAAACCATAGCAATGAGCTATCGAGCTGGGAATATGAAAACCATGCCTCTGTAGGGTATTAGCCGCTATTTGCCCTCCGTGCCTATTAATTTCCACGCCAAACGCGAAGTCATAGCCCGCGCGTCCGTAATACGCGGTGATTCGCATCCAAAATCGAGCAGAACATGATTCGTGCAGTCCCGGCGATCTGCTAAAATCTCGCGATGTATAAATACGCGCGCGTCCTGCTGGACCAGTCCGCAGGCAAGACGCTCGATTACCGGGTTCCGCCCGAGCTCGAGGCGCGGGTGACCGCCGGTTCTCGTGTTCGCGTTCCGTTGCGCACGCGCGTCGTGCTGGCGACCGTCCTGTCCGTGCACGAAGAAACGGATGCGCGCGGCGTGCGCGACCTGGCCGAGCTCGTCAACGACGATGCGCTCGTGCGCCCTTCCCTGCTGCGGCTCGCCCAATGGATGGCCGACTATTATTGCTGCCCCGAGGAAGTCGCGATGCGGGCGGTGCTGCCGGTGGTCATTCGTAAAGCGGAGGTCGGCCACAAGGAGCAGTTTTTTATCGAGCTCGCGCGGAGACCGGATGAAACCGAGCGTGCCGGTCTCGAGCGCCGCTCGCCGCGCCAGCTCGACGTGATTCGCCGCCTGGAAACGATCTCCGCGCCGCTGGAGCTCTCCGAGCTTGGCCCGCTGCGCGCCGCCGCCCGGGCGCTCGAAAAGCGCGGCCTCGTTCGCATCGGCCGCCAGCGCGTCGCGCGTGATCCCGAAGGCGAATTTCTGCCGTCGGACGATCTGGAGCTCAACGCCGAGCAAGTCGTCGCCTTGCGCGCGGTCCTCGAGGCGATCGATCGTCCCGCGGAGTCAAAGCCGATCCTGCTGCACGGCGTGACCGGCAGCGGCAAGACGGAGATTTATCTGCAGGGCTTGCGACACGCGCTCGCGGCGGGAAAATCCGCGCTCGTGCTCGTGCCCGAGATCGCGCTCACGCCGCAAACCGTCGAGCGGTTCAAGTCCCGCTTCGCCAGCATTCAGTCGCACGTCGCGGTTTTGCACAGCCACCTTTCGGAAGGCGAGCGGCATGATGAATGGCATAAAATTCACTCGGGCGGAGCGCGGATCGTCATTGGCGCGCGGAGCGCGATCTTCGCCCCGCTGGAGAATCTCGGACTCATCGTCGTCGATGAGGAGCACGAGAGTTCCTACAAGCAGGAGGAAGCTCCGCGTTACTGCGCCCGGGACGTCGCCGTTTATCGCGCCTCCATCGAAGGCTGCGCCATCGTGCTCGGCAGCGCGACGCCTTCGCTCGAGAGCTACTACAACGCGAAGTCCGGGAAATACCGCCTCATCAACATGTCTTCGCGCATCGACGACCGCGGCATGCCGCTCATCCGCGTGGTCGATATGCGTTTGCAGAACCGGCAAAAAGGTCAGCAGCAGGTGCTCTCCGCCCTGCTCTGCGCGGCCATCGAGAGGCGGCTTGCCGCCGGGCAGCAGACGATTCTTTTTCTCAACCGCCGCGGCTATTCCTCCGCGCTGCTTTGCCAGGCCTGCGGGCACGTCGCGCAATGTCCGCATTGCAGCGTTGCCCTTACATATCATCGCGACGACGAGCGCATCCGCTGCCATCTTTGCGGGCACGCGGAGAAGGCGCCGCAAAAATGCCCTTCGTGCAAAGACCCCGGCATTCGCCACGCCGGTTTCGGCACGCAGCGGGTCGAGGAGTCCGTGCGCAAGGTATTTCCGAAAGCCCGCGTCGCCCGCATGGATGCGGACTCGATGACCCGCAAAGGCAGCTATCGCGAGACGCTCGGCCAATTCCAGGCTCGCAAGATCGACATCCTGGTCGGCACGCAAATGATCGCGAAGGGCCTCCATTTTCCAAACGTCACGCTGGTCGGCATCGTGAATGCGGACGTCGGTCTCCACATGGCGGACTTCCGCGCCGGAGAACGCACTTTCCAACTGCTCACGCAGGTCGCGGGCCGCGCGGGCCGCGGCGAGGCGGAGGGCGAGGTGCTCGTGCAGACTTTCACGCCGTCGCATCCCTCCATTCAGCATGCGCGGCATCACGACTTCGCCGGATTTTGGGAGCAGGAATCGGAATTCCGCCGTGTCTTCGGACATCCGCCCTATCAGCGATTCGTGATGGTGACGGCGCGCGGCGATCATGAGGAGCGCACGGAATTTACCGCGCAGACGCTCGCCCGCCGGTTGCGCGAGTCCGCCACCAGGGACATCGTCGTCGCCGAGCCCGCACCGGCGCCGCTCGCTCGCGTGAAGGGCGAGTATCGCTTCCACCTCGCGCTGCGGGGCCCGAGCGCCGTGCGCATGAGCCGCCTGCTCAAGGCCACGCTGGCCAAGCTCACGCTGCCGCGCGAAATTCGCATTACCGTGGACGTGGACGCATTGCACCTGATGTGAATAGGACCATGCGTCGCGTCCTCAAATTTGCCGGAAAACTTGCCGGAGCGGCTGTCCTGCTCGGCGTGCCGGCGCTGTTAGTTTACCTGCAGTTCTTCGGGTTCAACGAGAGTTGGCGCGCGGAGGTGGCGAAGGCGCTGAGCGGCCCGGGTTTTACGGTCGGCATCGGCAAACTCACCTTCCATCCCTTCGAGGGGATTGTGGCCGAAGATATGGACTTTCATCGCCGGGGCGGGCCGCCGGTGCAGCTCGCGCGGATGGATCGGCTCGTGATTTCGCCGAATCTCGCGCGGCTGTTGCGCGGCCAGGTCACGATCGATCAACTCGATCTCGAAAACGCCTCCGTGGCCATCCCATTTGCCGACGATGGCCTGGAGCCCGATACGATCCGTCTCCGCGGAATTCGCGCGGTGATTTTAAACGGCAACGGGCAGCTCACGATCAGCCATGCCGAGTGCTGGCTGGACGACATTCATGTGACCGTCAGCGGGCATTTGCTGAATCCCGACGGCGCCGCCGCGGCGAAGCGCGCGCCCTCGACGGCGGAGCACGCGGAGAAGCGAACGAACGTTTTGCGCTCGGTATTGCGGGTATTGGAACGCATCAAGTTCTCGACGCCCAATCCCGAGCTCTCCATTGCCCTGAGCGGCGATCTCCTGCATCCGGAAGCGATCGCGGCGGATACGGTGAAGCTGGTGACGGGAGGCGTGCGCTTCGACGATTTGCAATTCGACCGCGTGAATCTCGCGGCGAGTTTTGCAGATCGGATCCTGCGCGTGGCCAGCCTGCGCGCGGCGGCAAAGAACACCGCTCTGCAGCTCGCGGGCGAGTGGAACTTCGCGAATAATTCCGGCCAGTTCGATCTGAGCGGCGGAATGGACATCGCGCCTTTGTTCGCGCTGGCGGGCCATGCGGAGCTGGCCAGGGACGTCGTTTTCGAGCATCCGCCGACGGTCGATGCCTCGTTCGAAGCGAAGCCGGGGGCGGACGGTCCGGACCTGTCGGTGATCGGCCGGGTCTCGATGCAGGGCTTTCGCCTGAAAAGTCTGAAGGCGCGCAGCTTCACCAGCGCGTTCGCCTGGAAAAACGGTCAGCTCTACGTGCAGGATGCGGTGCTGAACTCCAGCACGGGCATGCTGCGTGCGAACGTGCTCTCCGCGCCGGGATTGTTCAAAATCTCACTCGATAGCGAGGCGGTGCCGAATGAGTTCAGCGAATTTTTCGGTCCCAAGGAGCGGGCGATCATCGATCTGCTCGAATTCAAGGATGCGCCGAAGCTCAAAATCACGCTCTCCGGCACGCGGGCGAATCTCGATGCGCTCTCCGGCACCGGCCACATCGAGCTCGGAAGCTCGGCGATGCGCGGCTCGTGGATCGATTTCGCGAAATCCGACATCGAGATCAAGGACAAGGCGATCATTTACCAAGGTCTCACGATCGGAAAAGGAAAGCTGCGCGCCACGGGCTCATTCACCTACGATTTCGGAAAACACGAGGTGCGGCTCGATGGGATCCGCTCGAATCTCGATCCGCCCGATGTGCTGATGTGGGTCGATCCGCGCATCGCGGCGACGGTCGCCGTCTATCGCTTTCGCTCACCGCCCGACGTGCGGGCCGATGGCATCGCGCACATGGTGGACCCGAATAAGAACGACCTGCGCATCGAGGTGGATGCGCCGGGTGGAATCACCTATTCGCTTTTGAACCGGGATCTTCTCTTCGGCGCAACGAAGGCGACGGTGGCGATCAAGGGCCAGCGTGTCTTGGCCGACGTGCATAAATCCTCGCTCTACGGCGGTCAGGTGGCGGTGGATGCGAGTGTCTCGACGGATCCAGGCGATCCGACTTTCAGCGCGAACGTCACCGCGGATCGGGTGGATTTTCCCTAGCTCACGAAGCTGTATTTCGGCTACGCGAAGTCCCAGGGAGCGATGAGCGGGAAATACAGCTTTGACGCGGATCTAAAGAATGCCGCCGCCATGCGCGGCCACGGAAGCATTCGAGTGGAGGAAGGGCAAGTGATGGCCATCCCTCTCTTCGGACCGCTCTCGGAAATCATCAGCACCGTCATTCCCGGAGCGGGCCACGAAAGCGCACGCCTGGCGACGATGGATTTCACGATCGCGGATCAATTAATTCACACGAAAAATCTCGAAATTCAGGGCGCGGGCTTCGAGCTTTTCGGCGACGGAAGCGTGGGCTTCCCCAGCGGGCAGCTCGCTCTCACGGTGCGCATCAACGCGAAGGGCATCCCGGGCCTCGTCCTTTTTCCGGTGAGCAAACTGTTCGAATACATCTCGAATGGCGTCGTTTCCGAGCCGCAATGGCGACCGAAGATCGTTCCGAAGGAATTTTTCGACGTGCTCGGCCTGGGCGGAGAGCCGGCGTCGAAGCCATCCCCCGGCCACCGGCCGGCACCCGCACCGCGGGGGCGCTGAATGGGGCGATCCCATCTGATTAGGGGGGTTTACAGGTTTTGCGGTTTTGCGGAAGCTGCGCGCCGAAATGCATGGCAATTTCATTTTCCCGGAACTGCCTGCGGCGGAGGACGCGCTTCCGGCCGTTCGTCCGCTCTCTCCGTCCTTCCGCATGAACTCTTCAGCCCTTTAATTCTATGAACACGCGCTCTTTTTCTTTTTCCGGTCGGAGGGGAAGGCGGATGCCTTTCCGCGCGACGCTGGCGGCGGCCGCTTTTTCCGTGGTTTCCCTCGCCCGGGCGGCCGATCCCACCCCCACTCCAAGTCCCACGCCGATGCCCAATGGCCCGGGCAATGGGACCGACACCGGCCCGCAGCCGTTCGATGCGAATCCGAGGGACCCGAATTCGAATACGAACAAGATCCTGGTCTATGGGGTGGATCCCACAGGCAACCCCGTCGTCAAGAAGACCATCCGCATCACCAATAATACCGCGGAAACCGTCTATCCGGTGTTACGGAGTCCTCATACCAACACGATGCCGTCAAACTCCCAAAAAGGCCTTTATGACCCTTTCGATACCCCTAACAGGGAATACCGTGGTTATATCGGCTATCAGGATCCGGTGGACGAAAAGTATTACTTCGGCCTCAAGCCCACCCAAAGCATCCTGGTGGACATTCCCCTGGTTTACTGGAACGGAGCCCGCATCCACATTGGAACCGAGGCGGCTTACATTTGGGCGCTTGGCGACTTGAATAATCCGCTGCGTAACCGCGCCACGGGCCATCGCTCGATCACGCTGTCGGCGAAGCCGGAGGACTCCACCACGAGCCACTCGATCACGAACGGCGTCGTGATGTGGTATCGCAATGACGTCGTGCCTGGGGTTAATCCCCCTCCGGATGCTCTTCCCACGGAGTCGCCCAGTGACGATAGCCACGATCAAATCGCGGAGTTTACGATTCGCGACAATCCCTACCTGGCGAAGATTTCCGGGGAGAGTAATCATGAGATGCCCGATCGGGAGATCGTTACGTTGATGAACTTCGACGTCTCGAACGTGGATAATCTTTACCTCCCGCTGGCGATGGCCGTGAACGATGCGTGGGTTGTTCCCAATGGCCTCGATGTGACAAAGGCCTCGAATCCCGATCGGCCGAACGAGTCGGGTGGTTATATCCCCGGATCGGTGCCCGAGGCCGTCGGCTGGACTGGCGCGATCGGTTCGATCAAGGATTTGCAGGACAGTATCAAGCTTTTCACCGAGGACAACAATACGCTCCTGGGGAGTTATTTCGGAGGGAAGGGATGGCCGTTCTACAATTTTCCCGGTGCGGGCATCGGTACGTCGCTGCCTCTCAAAATCCCCTCTGGCGCCAACATTTTCCCGGGGAGCCCGATGAAGGGGATCGGCGACAGGTCCAGCTACGACAACGATAAGTATATCCTGTCGAGCGGCGGAGTTGGGCAAATCTCGGTGGTGCTCGGTGTATCGGACGATCAATCCGGATTGGCGGAGAAGCAGATCCGCCTCGCTTCAGGCGAAGCCCAATCCAAGGTAAACTTCATTGAGGAGGGCCAGATCGCGACGGGGGGGACGATCCCGCCGAATACCACCGTCACGGGTATCGTTAACGCCAGCCGGATCGTGACTTTGAGCAATACGTGGAGCGGGAGCATCGTCGGCAATGTTTTGACGTTCACCCGGCCAAAGCACGACTACGCCTCCGAGGCGATAATCCGGCTCTGGTATTCCTGGGTGAAATATTACCTGTCGCAATGGGCCGTGAAGAACCCCGGCGCGCCCACTACCCCTACGGACATCACCATCGACCACATCGATGCCAATGCGGGGACCATGTTTTTCCATGATCCTCATCCCGAACTCGCCGTGGGCATGGCGGTGGAGGGACCGGGATTGAATCTGACCGAGACCAAGACCGAGGCGAACGGTGTCGCGATGGGACTGCCGGTGATCCTGGAGATCGCCCAGGATCACAAGTCGGTGATCCTGAGCCAGGTGCCGGCCACTGGGCACACGAATGAGTCCTACAAGTTCTACCCGCCGACCGATGCCGATACGAATCCGAAGGTGAAACTGCGCTACACTCCCGATGCCGAGGGGGATCCCGGCTATCCCATGTTTGGAGTGGGCGACAAACCCGCATTCACGTTTTCCGGCACGCAGCAGAAAGGTCAGGACCCCTGGGAGTTCTCCCAGTCGGTCTATCTGGTCATGGCGTCCCTTAATCAGATTGGCGAATCCAACAGCGATACCGTTTTCAAAGCCATGCAGAATATCGTCGGAGGCAACATGGGCTTCATCTTCACCCAGGCCGCCAAGGATTCGGAAGACGGCCAGATGCTCATTGCAAAGGTCCGCGACCGCATCAAATCCGTGCTGCGCGGCGTGAGCGACTTCACCCTCTTCGGGGAATTTGACGAGACCGTAAATCCCAGGGTGAAACTTTGGTATCCGGACCCGAAGACGGATCATTGGGGCACGGGCTTCAATATTTACAACCTCGATCCCTACGTCTGGTTCGTGCATGAAGTGCTCCACTTTACGGGCTATGGGTTCTCCCTGGACGACGACACGGCGCAGGTCGGTGCCGGAGGCGCGAACCAACTGCAACTCTCCATCACTGGCACCAATGGCTTGGTGAAGACCATTCCATGGGCGATCCAAGCGCCTTGGGGACCGGTGCTCGACAAGAGGCTTCCTTATCCCGGGCCCGCAGATGACACCAACGGCGAATTCGTACCTCACGATAACAAGAGCATCAGTATCAGCGCCTCCGGACCTCCCATCACGGTGACCACGAATGATCCCCACGGGCTCTCCAACGGCGCCCACATTGCCATCGAAGCGGTGCTGCCGGCCGGCCACCCCGCGAACGGAAGGTTCAAGGTGGGGAATGTCACGAAGTTCACCTTCGACCTTTTCGACGAAGTAACCGGGACGATACCGGTCCATTCCAGTATCGCCGCCACCTCCAACGGGAACTGGTACACCCTGCCCAAATTTGCTTTTGTCGATACCAAGAATGACCCCAACGCCCACCCTCCTATTAATTATCCGGTCCTGGATGGCAACGACCTCACGACGATCTTCCACCGGGTGCTCGGCGACGACGCCCTCGGCACCTTCCAGGGGGTATCCGTTACGATAGCGGATTCGAATGGGATGATCATCCCTCAAAAGGTGAAAATCCACGTCTCGCAGCGCAGGACAGTTGCCTCGGGCCGACTCATGTTCAACGCCAATCCCATCTCTGCGGATGGCACCACCCCTCTGCCCGCCGGCGAATACAGATTCTCATTCGGCGCGGAGTCGGAGCCGGGACCGACACCGACACCGACACCGACGCCGACACCGACGCCGACGCCGACGCCGACGCCGACGCCGACGCCGACGCCGACACCAACGCCGACACCGACACCGA
>JAATET010000041.1 GCA_015655545.1 Chthoniobacterales bacterium
AGCAAGCGCTGGGTCTGGCGCCAATACGACCACATGGTCCGCCTCGGCGCGACCGTGCTGCCGGGCTCCGACGCCGCCGTCTTCCTCGTGCGCGAGGCCGATAAAATCCTCGCCGCCTCGACGGACTGCAACGCCATCTACTGCAGGCAGGATCCGCGCGAAGGCGCGCGCATCGCCGTCGCGGAATGCTGCCGCAACCTCGCCTGCTCCGGCGCCGTGCCGCTCGCGCTGACCGATAATCTGAATTTCGGCAACCCGCACAAACCCGAGAATTTCCTGCAGCTCCGCGAGGCCGTCGAAGGCATGGCCGAGGCCTGCCGCGCATTCGGCACGCCGGTGACCGGCGGAAACGTGAGTCTCTACAACGAAAGCCCGGTCGCCGCGATCGATCCTACGCCCACCGTCGGCGTCGTGGGACTCATCGCCGACGTGAAGCACATCACGACTTCGGCATTCAAAAATCCCGGCGACACGATCCTGCTCCTCGGCGATCTCGGAAACGAAATCGGCGCGTCCCATTACCTCAAAGTCGTCCACGGCGTGAAAGCCGGTCCACCGCCGCGCCTCGACTACGAGACCGAAATCTCCCTTCACGACGCCCTTCGCTCGCTCATCAAGCACGGCCTCGTCCAAAGCGCCCACGACTGCTCCGAGGGCGGCCTCGCGGTCACCCTCGCGGAATCCTGTCTCGCCGCCGAGGGCCGGCCTCTCGGCGCGAAGATCGATCTCGGCGCCACGCATCTCCGCGCCGACATTGCGCTGTTCAACGAATCCCAATCCCGCATCGTCATCTCGGTCTCCCGCGCCGATACCGCGAGCGTCCTCGATCTTTTGGCCAAGGACGGCATCCCATCCCGCGAACTCGGCGAAGTCACCGAGGGCGAGACATTGACGATCCGGCTCGATGACACCAGCCATGCGTGGCCGATTCAGGATTTACGCTCAGCCTGGGCCGATACGATCGGGCGGCTGATGGAGAGTTGATCCCGGGCGCGTGCCTGGTTTCAAACCGCGTAGACAAGCGATCTTTTTTTGTAACAACCCCTGTTTACAGGGAGTCGAAGCAGTCTCAAGCTGATCGAGTCTAATATCCCCCCCTCAGGACACGATGAGTTATCGGCTCGACCGCTACGAATTTAAGTTTTTGATTTCTCGCACCCAGCGGGACTCCATCATCGGGCGATTTCCCGAGCACATCGCGCCGGACAGCAACTCCGGCCCCGACGCCAACTATCGCATTTACACGCTCTACTACGACAGCCCGGAACGGGACTGCTATTGGGAAAAATTGCGCGGGCTCGGGAGCCGCCGCAAACTCCGCGTCCGCCTCTACGAGAGCGCCCAGGCCGCCGCCAGCGGAGCCTGCTTCGTCGAGATCAAACACAAGCACGACGGACGAGGCGTCAAAAGGCGGCTGCACACCACCTTGACTTCCGCGATGAAAATCACGGGAGGATTGCCGTCGTCCGCCCCGATTTGGCCGGGCGAGGAACGTATTTTTTCGGAAGTGCAGCAATTTATCACGGAGCGAAATTTCCGCCCGATTTGCTGCCTGCGTTACGATCGGAAAGCCTTCGTCGATCTCGCTCCGGATTCCGACCTTCGCATCACCTTCGACGAGGACATCCGCTATCGCATGGACGATCTCGAGTCGCTGCAAAAAGGCACGTTCGAAAATTGCCTCCTCAACGAAGGCGAGAGCGTGATGGAAATCAAGGTCACCGGCGCCGTCCCGGTCTGGCTCATCCGCATTCTCTCGCAGGAGAAATGCACGCCGGCGGGGCGCAGCAAATATTGCGACGCCATCGCCGCGAGCGACGCCTCGGAGCAGGAAGCCGCTTGATTTCAAGAAAATCATGGAACCCTCCTCCATCATCGATTGGCTTCGCGAAATCGGCAGCTCGGACGGCTCGGCCTCCCCGATGTGGTTCGAGATCATCGGCGCGGTGCTCCAGAGCTTTGTGCTCGCGTGCCTCCTCGGCGCGGTTTATCGCGCCACCTACCGCGGCCAGGGATTTTCGCAGGACTACATCCACACGCTCATCATTCTGAGCATGGGCGTGACCATCGTCATGATGGTCGTGCAGGGCAACCCGGCCACGGCGTTCGGGATGTTCGCGGCGTTCTCGATCATTCGCTTTCGACGCTCCGTCAGCCAATCGCGCGACATCGCCTTCGTGTTCCTCGCGATGGCGAGCGGCATGGCCATCGGCGCGCGGCATTACCTGCTCGCCTGGGCGACCGTCATCGTCATCTGTGCGATCATTTATCTTTTCTCGAAAGCCGATCTCTTCGCGCCGGCGCGCATGTCGCATGTGCTGCGCATCCGTGTGAACAACGACTTTAACTACGACACCGCCTTCGAGGAATGCTTCCGCCAGCACTTGCATCGCTGGGATTTGATCTCCGTCGAGTCCGTCCAGGCCGGGCTCATGACCGAATTGCGGATGAACGTCACGCTCAAGGATTCCAAGAAGCCCTCCGGATTCGTCGCGGATCTGCAACTCGTCAACGGGAACAACCGCATTCTCCTCACCTCCGCCAGCCCGGAACTTTGCATCAGTGAATAGCCGCTCCTCGAGTTTGGCGCGGCGCGGTCGGCGGGGGTTCACGCTCATGGAAATGCTCGTCGTCGTCGCCATCATCGTGATCCTCGCGGCGATCGGCATTCCGGTTTACTCCGCATTCGTGACCCGCGGATTCCAGACCGCCGCCATCAACAACATGCGCAATCTCGCCGCCGCCTTCGGGACCTATGCCGCGCAGAACGACGGCCGCCTCCCGCTCGAGGATGCGACCGGACCGAACACCTGGGCCGCCGCCGAAGCAGCGGCCAACGAAAAGGTCTGGTATAACGCCCTGCCCCACGCCATGGGCGCAAAAGGCGTGGGAGACTACGCGCAAAATCCGCGCGGATTCTACACGAAGGCGAACATCCTGTTCGTTCCCGGCGCGAGATATCCCCAGTCCGACAGCCGTCTCGAGCGGCCGCTCTTCGCCATCGCGATGAACAGCCGCCTCCAGCGGAAAAATGAAAAAGGCGATAAAGCCGACCTCCGCCTTAGCCAGGTCATCCAACCTTCACGCACCGTCCTGCTTTTCGAACAGGGTCTCAAAGGCGAGAAAAAATCCAATGGCGGCGCGCAGGGCGCTTACGACGGCGCGCCGAAAGGCACCGCCCGCTCGTTCGTCGCCCGCTACAATGGCAAAGGCGTCGTTTGTTTTCTCGATGGGCATGCCGACCTTTTCAAACCTTCCGACCTGCTCACGGAAATCGGCCGCCTGCCCTATCCGCAGACCGAAGTCGTCTGGACCGCCAATCCGGATGCCGATCCGAACTGACCGCCTTTCCCTTCCGCGCTGAGCCGCAGGAAAAGTGCTTGTCGGCGGACGCGACGCCCCTACTTTTAGGCCCACCAGCCCTCTCATGCACAGCTCCCTTCGCACGAAAGTCGCCCTGTGGTTCCTGGTGGTCGTGCTGGCGCTCAGCGGCGCGATCTTTCTCGGCTATCACCGAATCTCCGATCTGATCCGCTCCGAAGCGCAGACGCAGATGGATGACAAGTTGCGTCACGTGATGGACGTGCTCTCCACCACGAACACCACCTATCTGAGCCTGGTCCACGCCTCCATGCGGGTGTTGAAAACCGAAGCCTCCCGCCTCGGCCAGCCCAGCCTGCAGCCCGCCCGCGCCGGTTCCTACACCCAAAACGAACTCTTCCTCGGCGGGCTCTGCATCAACGGATCCTTCACCCTCGTGGACGACGTCACGGAGCTCATGAAAGGCACCGCCACGATTTTCGTGCGCGACGGCGATCGCTTCATCCGCGTCTCCACCAACGTGCGTGTGAAAGGCAGCCGCGCCATCGGCACCGAGCTCGATCCCCAAGGCAAAGCCATCAAAAAGCTTCTCCAGGGCGAGAGTTTCTACGGCGTCGTCGATATTCTCAAGATGCCCTACATCACGGGCTACGAGCCCATCTTTGGGGACTTCGGAAAAATCGTCGGCGCCTTCTACGTCGGCTACCCGCTCGATCAGCTCGAGACCATCCGCAGCGCGCTCGACAATAAAAGCGGCGTCCTCGACCGCGGCTTCTTCGCCCTGCTCGATCCGAACGACAAGGTGGTCTTCCAGACCCACGGGACTTCATTCGAGGACCAGATCCCTCTCGTCGTGAAAGCGCATCACGATGGCGTGCCGCCTCCCGGAAAATGGAAAGTCGAGGCGCAGACCTTCGTGCCTTGGGACTACGACGTCCTCGCCGCCATGTATCTGCCCGACGTGTCGAAGATCACCTGGCGCATGATGTGGCAGGCCTACGGCGCGACCGGCGCGGTCATCCTCGCCGTGCTCCTCGTTTCCTTCGTGCTCGCCTCGAAACTTTCCGCCGCCCTTGAAAAAGCCGAAGTCGCCACCAACGAGGCGCTCCACGCCAAGGACGCCGCCGAATCCGCCAACCGCACGAAAAGCACCTTCCTCGCGAACATGAGCCACGAGCTGCGCACGCCGATGAACGCCATCATCGGCTACAGCGAGATGCTCATCGAGGAAGCCGAGGACCTCGAGCAGGACGACTTCATTCCCGACCTCCAAAAAATTCGCAACGCCGGCAAGCACCTCCTCGCCCTCATCAACGACATCCTGGATCTCTCCAAGATCGAGGCCGGCAAGATGACGATTTATCTCGAGAGTTTCACCCTCGCCGAAATGGTCGCCGACGTCGTCGGCACCGTGCAGCCGCTGCTCGAAAAAAACGCAAACCGCCTCGACGTGCGTCTCTCCGGGAACCTCGGCGCCATGCGGGCCGACCTCACGAAAGTGCGGCAGACACTTTTCAACCTCCTCAGCAATGCCTCCAAATTCACCGACAAAGGCCTCATCACGCTCTCCGCGGATCGCGTGGTCGATCCCGCCGGCGACCGCATCCGCATCCGCGTCTCCGACACCGGCATCGGCATGACTCCCGAGCAGCTCGGGCGGCTCTTCCAGGCCTTCACGCAAGCCGACGCCTCCACCACCCGCAAATACGGCGGCACCGGCCTCGGCCTCCTGATCAGTCGCAAATTCTGCCAGATCATGGACGGCGACATCACGGTCGAGAGCCAGCCGAATATCGGCACCACCTTCACCGTCGATCTGCCCGCCGAGGTGCGCGAGGCCGTCGATCTCCCGCCCGATGTCATCCCCGCCAAGACCGCGCAGCCGAATGCCGCCACCGCGCGCACCGTGCTCGTCATCGACGACGATCCCGACGCCGCCGAGCTCATGGCCCGCGCACTCGAGCGCAGCGGCTTCACCACGCTTCGCGCCCACAAAGGCGGCGACGGCATCGAGCTCGCCCGCACGAAACAGCCCGACGCCATCACCCTCGACGTGCTGATGCCCGGCATGGACGGCTGGTCCGTGCTCAGCGTGCTCAAGAGCGACCCGGAGACGGCAAAAATCCCGGTCGTCATGGTCACCATGCTCCAGGACCGCCAGCTCGGCTACGCGCTCGGCGCCGCCGATTTTCTCACGAAGCCCGTGGACTCCGCGAAGCTGCGCGACATCATTTCCCGCCACGCCGGAAAACCCGGCGAGCGCGTGCTCGTGGTCGAGGACGACCCGGCGAATCTCGACATGCTCTCCCGCCTGCTCAAAAAGGAGGGCTTCGAAGTCATGGCCGCCGAAAACGGCAGCTCCGCGCTCGAGCAGCTCGCCATTCACATTCCCTCGCTCATCCTCCTCGACCTCATGATGCCGGTCATGGACGGCTTCGAATTCCTGTCCGTCATCGCGCGGGAGCCGCAGCTCGCGGGCATTCCTGTCGTCGTCGTCACCGCCAAGGATCTCACGCCCGAGGAACTCGAAAGACTCAACGGCTCCGTGGAGCAGATTTTTCAAAAAGGCGCGCTGGATCGCGACAGGCTGCTCCACGACGTGTGCGCCATGATCCACCGCTCCGACACGAAATAAAATGAGCGCCGCCCGCCAGTCCCGAAGCCGTTTTGCCGGACGCTTCGCGGCGGCGCTGCTCGCCCTGGTCGCCGCCGGCTGCGACCACGCGGTCACCGCGCCGCCGATCCGCGTCGGCGTGCTGCATTCGAAAACCGGCACGATGGCGATCAGCGAGACCGCGGTGCTCGACGCCACGCTCCTCGCCATCGAGCAGATCAACGCCTCGGGCGGCCTGCTCGGCAGCCGTCTCGAGCCGGTCGTCGCCGACGGCGAATCCGACCCCGATCATTTCGCGAGCGAGGCGGAGCGGTTGATCACGAAGGAGCACGTCTCCGTCGTCTTCGGCTGCTGGACGTCCGCCAGCCGCAAGGCCGTGCGGCCGGTCTTCGAAAAACATGGCGCGCTTCTCTTCTACCCGGTGCAATACGAGGGCCTCGAGCAGTCGCCGAACATCATTTACACCGGCGCCACGCCCAACCAGCAGGTCATTCCCGCCGTGAGCTACGCGCTCGAGCATTTCGGCAAACGCGTCTTCCTCGTCGGGTCGGACTACGTGTTTCCACGCACGGCCAACGCCATCATCCGCGATCAAATCCACGCGCTCGGCGGCGAGGTCGTCGACGAAATGTATCTTCCGCTCGGCGGCAAACGCGTGGACTCCATCATCCATCGCATCGTGGAGACAAAGCCCGACGTGATTCTGAATACGATCAACGGCGACTCGAACGTCGCGTTCTTCGAGGCGCTGCGCAAGGCGGGCATCACGTCCTCCGGCATCCCGACCGTCTCGTTCAGCATCGGCGAAAACGAGCTCGAGCAGATCGAACCCGCCCTCACCGCCGGCGACTACGCCGCCTGGAATTATTTCCAGAGCGTGGACACGCCGGAGAATCGCGATTTCATCGCCGCGTTCCGCAAGCGCTACGGCGCGGACCGCGTGACCTCCGACCCGATCGAGGCGGCGTGGTTCGGCGTGCATTTGTGGGCCCGGGCCGTGCAAGTCGCCGGCAGCGCGGAACCCGCCGCCGTGCGGAAGGTCATCGGCGGCGAGGGGATGCTCGCGCCGGAAGGGCTCGTGTATATCGACGGCGCGACCCGGCACGCCTGGAAATACGCCCGCGTCGGCCGGGTGCGCGCGGACGGCCAGTTCGATGTCGTCTGGTCCTCGTCCAAGCCCGTGCGCCCGATTCCGTTTCCGATTTTCCGCACGCGCTCCGAATGGGAAACCATGCTCGAGGCGCTGCACAAAAGCTGGGGAGGGCGCTGGGTCAATCCCGACGCGGGCCCGCCATGACGAAGCCCGCCCGCCGCTCGCGCATCGCCACGCAGCTCATGCTGTGGTTTCTCGCGATGGCCCTCGTGCCGTTCGGCATCGCGACTTTTCTGACCTACCGCACTTCGCGCGATCTCATGATGCGGCAGATCACGACGAGCCTGCATGCCATCGCCACGCGCCAGGCCGCGCTCATCGAGACCTATATGCACGACGAGGAACGCGACGCCACCGTGCTTGCGGGCAGCGAGGCCGCCGCCGGCGCGCTGCCGGTGTTTGCTTCCGCGTGGAAGACCGGCAGCAAGGACGAGACGGCTTTTTCGGCCGCGGACAAACTCTACCATCCCGTCTTCGAGCGCTTCCGCGACGCACTCGACCTCGAGGACGTTTACCTCGTGGGCGCCGACGGCCGCGTCGTCTTCTCCACGAATCGCGGCGCCGACCTCGGCGGGAATTTGAAGCAGCCTCCCTTCGCGTCCACGGCGCTCGGCCGCACCGCCGTCGATGCGCTGATGACCCTCGGCATCGTGCAGTCGGATTTCGATTTTTACGACACCGACAAAAAACCGGCCACCTTCATCGCCGCCCCCGTGCTGGCCGGCGGTGTCCTGCGCGGCGTCATCGTTCTCCAGCTCGACGCGGACGAAATCAATCGCGTCGTCAGCAATACCTCCGGTCTCGGCGAGACCGGCGAGATGGTCGTCGCCTCGCTGCGCGGCAGCGATGCGCTGATTCTCACTCCCACGCGCCACGATCCGAACGCCGCATTCCACCGGCGCATTCGCATGGGCGGCCCGGTCGGCGCCGCGGTGCAGGCCTCCGTGCTGGGCAAACGCGGCGCGGGCATCGAGACCGATTATCGCGGCGAACGCGTGCTCGCAACATGGCAGTATCTCCCCGCGCTGCGCTGGGGCATCGTCGTCAAGATCGACGCGAAGGAGGCTTTCGCGCCCGTCGCCGCGCTCGCCCGCCTGGCGACGATCATCGCATCCATCACGGCCATCCTGGCCGCGCTGGCCGCCTGGCTGGCAGCCAGATCGTTTTCGAGCCCCATCGAAAAACTCACCGGCGCCGTGCATGACATCGCCTCCGGCGACCTGCACCGCACCGTCACCGTCCGCTCGCGCAACGAGCTCGGCCGCCTCGCCGCCGACTTCAACCAAATGACCGCCGAGCTGCGCGAGATGATCGAGACCATGGACGAAAAAGTCCGCAGCCGCACCGCCGAGCTGGCCACCGCGCGCGACCAGGCCGAGGAGGCCAACCGCACGAAAAGCGCGTTCCTCGCGAACATGAGCCACGAGCTGCGCACGCCCATGAACGCCATCATCGGCTACAGCGAAATGCTCCTCGAGGAATGCGAGGATCTCGGGCGCGAAAACTTCATCCCTGACCTGCAAAAGATCCGCAACGCCGGCAAGCACCTCCTCGCGTTGATCAACGACATCCTCGACCTCTCGAAAATCGAGGCCGGCAAGATGACGATCTTCGTCGAGGAATTCTCGATCTCCGAAATGCTCGGCGAGGTCGTCGCGACCATCCAGCCGCTCGTGGAGAAAAAATCGAACCGCCTCGAAGTCAAGGCCGCGCCCGACCTCGGCCGCATGCGCGCCGACCTCACGAAAGTCCGCCAGACGCTCTTCAACCTGCTCAGCAACGCGTCGAAATTCACCGAGAACGGCCTCATCACGATCACTGCGGAGCGTGTCGCCGACCGCATTTCCATCCGCGTGTCCGACACCGGCATCGGCATGACGCCCGACCAGCTCGCCAAGCTCTTCCAGGCCTTCACGCAGGCCGACGAGTCCACCACGCGCAAGTTCGGCGGCACCGGCCTCGGCCTCGTCATCAGCCGCCGGTTCTGCCGCTTGATGGGCGGAGACGTCACCGTCGAGAGCGAATTTGGCGCCGGCTCGACTTTCATCATCGATCTCCCGGCCATCGTCCCCGAGCAGGTCAGGGAGGCGCCCACTCCGGCCCCGACGCCTCCGCCCACGCACACCGAGGGCGCGATCCTCGTCATCGACGACGACCCCGATGCCTCCGAACTCCTGCGTCGCACCCTCGAAAAAGGCGGCTACCGCGTGCTCGTCGCCAGCAGCGGAATGGAGGGCCTCGTCCTCGCCACGAAATACCGCCCGTCCGCCATCACGCTCGACGTGATGCTGCCCGGCATGGACGGCTGGTCTGTGCTCTCCGCGCTGAAATCCGATCCCGACACCGCGGACATTCCCGTGGTCATGGTCACGCTGCTCCAGGACCGCCAGATGGGCTTCGCGCTCGGCGCGTCGGACTTTCTCTCCAAGCCCGTCGATCCCGACCACCTCCGGCGCATCCTCGCGCGCCACGTCCCCCCCGATTCCGTGGATGCGCTGGTCGTCGAGGACGACGACGCAAGCCGCGAAATGCTCTGCCGGATGCTGGAAAAAGCGGGCCTGCGCGTCCACGAAGCCGCGAACGGCGAGCTGGCGCTGGCGAAGCTCGCCGACGTCCGCCCGGGCATCGTGCTGCTCGATTTGATGATGCCCGTGATGGACGGCTTTGAATTCCTCGCCGTAATGAGGCAGGACGAAAGCAAGGCCGACATCCCGGTGGTCATCATCACCGCCAAGGATTTGACGGAGGAGGAGCATCGCCTCCTCAACGGCAGCGCCGAAGCCGTCATCCAGAAGAATTCGATGGATCAACAAGCCCTTTTGCAGAAAATCTGTTCCGCAATCGCACGATCCCAGCCACCCTCCTGAATCCCATGGCCAAAATCCTCCTCGTCGAAGACAACGAAATGAACCGCGACATGCTCTCGCGCCGGTTGTTGCGCAAGGGCTACGAAGTCGTCATCGCCGTGGATGGCCAGCAGGGCGTCGATCTCGCCGCCTCCGAGGCGCCGGACGTGATCCTCATGGACATGAGCCTGCCCATCATCGACGGATGGGAGGCCACGCGACGCATCAAGGCCGACCCGGCCACGCAGCCGATCCCCGTCATCGCCCTCACCGCGCACGCCATGGCCGGCGACCGCGAGCAGGCGCTCGGCGCGGGCTGCAACGACTACGACACGAAGCCGATCGAGCTTCCGCGCCTGCTCGAAAAAATCACCGCGCAGCTCGCGCGCGTCGGCAAATCCGCTCCGGCTGCCTAGTCAGTTTTCCACGACGTGAGCGCCGAAACCAAAAGCGAGGGCCCGCTGGCAAAATTGCGCCACGACATGCGCACGCCGATCAACCACATTCTCGGCTACAGCGAACTCGTCGCCGAGGAACTCGCGGACGAAGGCGTCACCATCGTCAACGACGATCTCGATAAAATCCGCAACGCCGCGCAGCAATTGCTCGGCATGATCGGCGAGCACCTGTCCGAGGAAGGTTTCGCGCGCTTGTCCGGGGATGCGACCGCTCCTATCTCGGCCGTCCGCGCCGCGACCAAGGCCACCACCGTTCCGGCGCGCGATTCCGATGCGCCCGCCGTCATCACCGGCCACATCCTGGTCGTCGACGACAATCCTGAAAATCGGGAAACCCTCGCGCGGCGGCTGCAACGCCAGGGCCACACGACCGTCATGGCCGGCGACGGCGCCGAGGCGCTGGAAATCGCGCACCGCGAGCCGTTCGACCTCGTGCTTCTCGACGTGATGATGCCGGTGCTCGACGGCTACGGGGCGCTCGAGCAGCTCAAGGCGGACCCGGCGCTTCGCCACCTTCCGGTGATCATGATTTCCGCGCTCGACGAGTTGGAAAGCGTCGTGCGCTGCATCGAAAAGGGCGCCGAGGACTATCTTCCAAAGCCGTTCAACCCGACCCTGCTGCGCGCGCGCATCGGCGCGGGACTGGAGAAGAAAATCCTGCGCGACCACGAGCAGAAATATCTGCACCAGATCGAGGAGACGCAGGCGCATCTCAAGTCCGAGCTCGACGAGGCCGCGAAATACGTCCGCTCGATCTTTCCCGCGCCGACGGAGACGCCGTTCCGCATCGATTGGAACTACGCGCCGTCCATGGAGCTCGGCGGCGACGCGTTCGGCTACCATTGGATCGACGACGACCACCTCGCGATCTACCTGCTCGATGTCTGCGGCCACGGCGTCGGCGCGTCGTTGCTCTCCGTCAGCGCGATCAACGTCATTCGCTCCGGCTCGCTGCCGAAGACCGATTTTCGCGATCCCGCGCAAGTCCTGGCGGGGTTGAACAATGCATTCCCGATGGAGCAGCAGAACAACATGTATTTCACCATCTGGTATGGCGTGTATCACCGGCCCTCGCGGATGCTGCGCCACGCGAGCGGCGGCCATCCGCCCTCGCTGTTGATTAAGCCATCCGTCGACGGATCCTCCGTGGGCACGATGGACGAGCTCCGCGCGCCCGGCATGCTCATCGGCGCGATGCCCGACATGAAGTTCGCCAGCGAGTCCTGCGAGATCCCGCCCGGCAGCCGCCTGCTGGTGCTTTGCGACGGCACCTACGAGATCAAGCGGGCCGACGGCACGATGATCGAGTTCGAAGATTTTACGAATTTCATGCGCGAACACGGCGCACAACCCGACGGCCTGGAACGATTACTGGAATGGGTCCACGCGTTGCGGGGCGGCGGCGCGCTCGAGGATGACTTTTCCATTTTAAGAATCCATTTTTAAACCATGGCTGAACTCACTCTCCAGGTGACCAACGATTTCGCGGCGCTCGGCCCGGTGAGCGCGCAGGTGCGCGATTTCCTCTGCGCGTGCCACGCTCCGGATGCGGCCTGCTTCCTCACCGACTTGGTGATCGAGGAACTGGTCACGAACACGATCAAATACGGCTACGACGACGGCGACACGCATGACATCCACGTGAGCGTGAATTTTCACAAGGGCTGCCTGCGCATCGAAGTGCGCGATCGGGGCAACGCCTTCGACCCGCTGGCGCAGGAAGCGCCGGATCTGACTCTGCCCACGGACGAGCGGCCGATCGGCGGCCTGGGCATTCATCTCGTGCGGCAAATGACCGACGACGTGCACTACGAGCGGCGGGGGGAAGAGAATGTCGTCGTCGCAACCAAGGGCTTTCCGGCGGAATGAGCGCCCATTCACCGATTTTCACAGAGAAATTCGACCGCGGGTTTCCCGCGCCTTTCCATCTGTGCAAATCCGCGTAATCTGCGGACCTATTGTTTATGAAGATCGAAGAAAAACGCGAAGGCCAGGCCGTGATATTGTCCATCGAGGGCCGGCTCGACCACGAAGGCAGCAAGATTTTTGACGAGCGCGTCACGCAGCTGATCGAGGCAGGCGAGCGAGACCTCGTCGTCGATTTCCAAGGCGTGGATTTCCTGGCGAGCATGGGCCTGCGTGCGCTCATCAAGCCCTACCAGACGCTCGCGCAAAAAGGCGGCAAGATCGCCGTCGCGAATCTTTCCGACTCCGTGCGCACCGTCTTCCGTCTCGCCGGCATCGAAAAAGCGGTTCCGATTTACGATTCCGTCCCGGCTGCCGTCGCAGCCGTCTAAAAATATGGCCGCATTTGAATTCATCACCCACGGCGAGGGCGGCGCGCAGGTCGTCGAACTGACCGGCCGCCTCGACAGCCTCACCGCTCCGGAGTTCGACAAAAGAATCGCCGAAGTCGACGGCGCGCGCATCGTGCTCGACCTCGCGAAGCTCGACTACATCAGCAGCGCCGGGCTGCGCAGCGTGCTCGGAGCCTTGAAACGCGCGAGCGCCCAGGGAGGCAAACTCGCGCTCGCCGCGCCGATTCCCTCGGTCGTCGAGGTCTTCGAGATCTCCGGCTTCATCACGCTGGTCACCGTATATCCGGATCGCGCCAGCGCCGTCGCCGCGCTCGCCTAGACTTTCCCCGCGTATCTCCGGCGCCGTGTCAGGCCAAATGAGCGCCCCGGCAGAGCGGGGCGGCTACAACATTAACGCTCCAAACGCTCGGCCCGCAGCGAAAGCCCGAGCTGCCGCAACAGCCAGACGGTGCGCTCGAAAAGCGTGGTCGCGTAGAAAAGCGCGGACTGCTGGTCGTGCGCGACCTGCTCGCTCTGGCAGCCGGCGCGAATGCGCTCCATGAGATTGCCGCGATCTTCGGTGAGCTTCAGCAAGTGATCGAGATCGAGAGCGTCCCCGCCGCTCCACGCGTCGCGGGCCGTGAGAAACATCAGGCTCATGGATTCGGCGAGCCGCTCCATCAACTCCTCCGCGCGGCCCGCGAACGCGCCCGTGCGGCGCGTGCTGACGAATTGATTCACGCTTTCCTCGAGCGCGGCGAGATGTTCCTGCCGACGTTCGAGCACGAGGACCGCTTTCGAGATTTCGGAGTCGAGCTGGCGGCTCACAAGTTCGTCGAGAAACGCGCGCACTTCGCCGGTCAGTTCGCCGATGCCGGCATGCAGGGCGGCGGGATTGTCGAGTTGCGAGGCGGAACGTTCCGAGCGCACGCAGTCGAGGAGCTGGATCGTGTATTCGAACAAGCGCAGCTGCTCGCTGGCGGCGAGATCGACGGCGGTGCCGGGCACCTCGAGCGCTTCATCGTGGATGAAAACCGGACGCGAGATGTTTTCCTCGGGCGCGGGCGGCGACAGCCGGCGCAGGAGCCGCTCGACCCAGGGCAGGACGGCGACGCCGATCAGCAGGCAGCCGATCATGTTGGCAAGGAAGACCAGCGCGATGCACTGCGAGGGCGACACGAGCGCGATGAGACGTTTCACCGCTCCCAATCCGGCTTCGGAATCGAACAGGATGAGTCCGGAAAGCAGCGTGCCGGAGAGAAGATTGATGAAACCCTGATAGATAATGATCTGCCGCGGCGCGCCCTTGAGATTGCTCGACAGGAACAGGCTCGCCAGCGCCACGCCGGGGCCCGCGCCGCAAATGAGCAGGATCGATTGCGTCTCGCTGAAGATGCCTCCTTTTTCGAGCGTGATCGCGATCACGCCGATCGCCGAGGACGACTGGATGAACATCCGGCAGGCCGCGCCGAGCAGGATGGGCGCAAAATCCCAGCCTTTCAAAAACGTGGCAAAGGCCTGGAACTCGGGAAACCCCGGCAGCGGCTGGAACGCCTGCTTCATCAGGCTCAGGCCGAAGAAAAGCAGACCGATCGAGAAGAGCACGCCGAAGATCGCCTCAAAGCGCGCGGCGATGCGAAAATTCACCGCCAGCCCGCACAGGCCGATCAAATAAAGCACGGCGAGCCGCAGGTCCGCCGCCGCCAGAAAGACGAGGAGCGCGGTGCCGACGTTCGAGCTCGCGACGACCGGCAGCGCGCGGCGCATCGAGACCATTCCCGTGGCGACCATTCCCGAGAGGATGAACGCGACGGCCGAGGCGCTCTGCGTGATCGCGCCCATGAGCGCGCCGACCATTCCGGCCAGCAGGGGGCGATCCGTCACGCGCGCCAGCAGGCGCCGGACGCGCCGGCCATTGAGCTGCTGGAGGCGGCCCCGCACGCCGCTCACGCCGGTGAAAAAGAGGCTCAATCCAGCGAGAAACAGCGCGGCGAGTTCCGTCATGGGGGAATGGGCGGCGGCTAGCGGGCGGCGGCGCGAGTCCGCCAGACGACGCCCGCGAGAAGAGCCAGGACGCCGAGCGTGCCGGCGATCACGAGGGTGCGAAGCATGCGATAGCGGCGGTCGAATTGCTGCTTGAGCTCGGCCACGCGGGTCCGCTCCCCACCCAGAATCTGCTGGGCCACGGCATCGATGCGCTGCGTGAGTTTTTGGTCGATCCCTCGCACGCCGGCATCCACCGCGAAGGCGCTCGCCGGCTGGGTGCGATCATATTTTTTCATCGAGTCGCGGTAGACGGCGCCGAGGCGCGCGTGCTCGGCGCGGATGGAGGTGACTTCGCCACGAAGCGGCGCGGGAAGCAGCGGGCTGGCAAGCAAGGCGGCAAGCGAACCATCGACGCCGGCCTCCGTCTCGCCGAATTGTGTGACGTATTTGTCATAATCGGCGGGATTTTGACCGCGCAGGAGGAGGTTTTTCCAATCCTGCACCTGAATCTTAAAGGTCACCTGCGCGAGCCGGGCCTCGTCGAGCAGCACGCTGGAGGCCACGGATTGCTGGAGCGCGGCGTGGCCTTCGTCGTGGGTAAATTCCATGCCGAACAAGCCGATCGCGGCAAGAAAAAGCACACCGATAATCAGAAGACCCACGAGGCGGGCGATGGAAGCCGGAGACGGGGAGGAAGGCGGCATGATTGGGGCTTAACTATCAGACCCGCGGCAGCCAGGCTAACAGTTTGACTCTGCCGATCCGCCGCGCGCCGACCTTTTCGTTTGCCGCGAAAAAGAAAGAGGCGCGTCAGGAATCCGCCGGGACCAGACGCACGATTTTTCCCGGGTCGTCGTAGACCACGTAGATCGTTCCGTCGCGGGCGGAATAGACGTCGCGGATGCGGCCCTGGTGCTCGAGCAGGATTTCCTGATGCGTGACGTGGTTGGCCGCGTCGATCTCGCAGCGGATGATTTTTTGATGCGCAAGGCAGCTGATGAAGAGGTTGTCCTTCCAGCCGGGGAACTTGTCGCCGTAATAAAAATCGATGCCGCAGAGCGCCGGCGACGGCACCCAATACGTCACCGGCGCCTCGATGCCGGGCGCGGTGCGTTTGTCGGTGATCGGCGTGCCGCTGTAGTTGATGCCGTAGGTCGTGATCGGCCAGCCGTAGTTTTTGCCTTTGGCGATGATGTTGAGCTCGTCGCCGCCGCGCGGGCCGTGCTCGGTTTCCCAAAGCGTGCCGTTCTTGTCGAAACGCAGGCCCTGGCCATTGCGATTGCCGTAGGACCAGATCGCCGCGCAAGCGCCGGGCTGGCCGACGAACGTATTGTCCGGCGGGAGGCGGCCGTCGTCGAAAACGCGGAAGGTCTTGCCGGTCGAGTTCGTCAGCTTCTGGGCATCATTCGCGGGCGTCGTCGGGCCGCCGCGATCGCCGATGGTGAAAAAAAGATAGCCGTCTTTGTCGAACTCGAGCCGCGAGCCGAACTGAACGCCCGAGCGGCTGTAATCTTCCGGCGGCGCCTGGAAAATCGTCTGCTGGTCGACGAGCTCGTTGTCCTTCAAGCGCGCGCGGATGATTTTCGTCGTGCCTTTGCCGTCCTGCGGATCGGCGAGCGCGAGATAGATCCAGCCGTTCTTCGCGTAATCGGGATGCAGCTCGATATCGAGCAGGCCGCCCTGGCCATTCGCGTAAACCGGCGGCACGCCCTTCACGGGATCGGGAAGAAGTTTCCCGCTCTCGACGATCCGCAGGCGGCCGGGACGCTCGGTCACGAGGAAACGGCCGTCGGGCAGCTGCACCATGCCCCACGGATGCTCGAGTCCGCTGGCAAACATTTCGACCTTGAAACGCGCCTTCTCCGAGGCGATCACTCCTGTCTCCTCCGCACGGCACCAGCTCGCGAAAACGGCCAGGCAACACAGCACGCCTCGAAAATATGAGATTACCATGGGATCGTTGGAAGCGCCCCGACGCTAGCGGCGGAGCATTTCCCGCGCAAGGCGCCGCTTGGCTCCTTGCGGCGTTTTTTCTCGGCGCCTGTTCCCCTTCCGCGCCGAAAGCCGCCGCGCCGCAACCCTTGCCCGGGGAGGTTTTGTCGCAGGGGCAGGGAATCTACGAGCAGCTCTGCGCGACATGCCACTTCGACGGCCACGGCAGCCCGACCGCGCCGGCGCTCATCGATTCCGCGATCGTGAAAAACTCGCCGGACGAGATGATCGGATCGATTCTTCACGGGCGCAACGGCCCAATGAACGTCAACGGCCAGATCGTGAACGGCATCATGACGGCGCAGAATACCTTGTCCGACGAAGACATCGCCGCCGTGGTGACTTACGTGCGCCACGAGTTCGGAAAAGCCGATCAGCTGACCACGCCCGCGGAAGTCGCGGCGCGGCGGTAACTCGAGCGGAAGGCACAGCCTTAAAAAAATCCCCGATCGCGGCCAGGGCGCGCGGCGACCTTCGCTCGTCCGGGGCGGTGTCCGGGAATCCGGGTGCAAAAGACTCGATTGATGGGACGGTTCTGCGGAACTTATGGACGCGCCGGTTGTTCCTATGTCCGTGCCGGCTCCCCCATTTGCGGCCAACGCGATTCGACCCCATGAAAAAACTCCCACACACACTCCTCCTGCTTTGCGCCGCCGCATTTTCCCTGCGCGCGGAGAAACCGCTCGTGGCCTATGTCGATCCGTTCCTCGGCACCGCGCCCTTGACCAATGTCGCGGACATCGGCTTCCAGCCGCCCTGGCGGGTGTGGGCCGGCCTGACTTTTCCCGGCGCTTCCCTGCCCAACGCCATGGTGCAGCTCAGCCCGATCACGGAGTTCAAAACCGGAGCCGGCTACGAATACGAGGCTCCGGTCATTCAAGCCTTCACGCATACGAACAAGGGACACTGGAACTTGTGCCATATCCCGATTTTTCCAGTCACCGGAAAAGTCGACCCGAATGATTTCGGATCGACCTTCCGTCATCGAAACGAATCCGCCCACCCCGGCTATTACCAGGTTTTCCTGAAGCGCTACGGCATCGACGCGGAGCTGACCTCGACGCTGCGCTGCGGGTATCACAAATACACCTATCCCGCGGGCCAGGAGAAAAAGCTGATCGTGGATCTCGCGATCTCCAACGAGAAGGTGAAGGCCTGGAAGATCAAGCAGGACGGCAGCCGCGCCTTCCAAGGCTACCAGAGCGCCCGCGAAAAAGTCTTCTTCTACGCCGTCGCCAATCACGACATCAAAAGCATCGCGAAGCTCAGGGGCAAAGCCCGTCCGATCTCGGTCGTCCAATTCGCCGACTCCGATCGGCCATTGGAAATCAAGATCGGGCTTTCGTTCGTCAGCACGGAAAACGCCCGCTTGAATCTGGAAACGGAGCTGGCGGGAAAGAGCTTCGACCAGGTCCGGGAGGACGCCTCCAGAACGTGGGAAAAATTGCTGTCGAAAATCCAGGTGGCCGGCGGCACCGACCGGGAAAAAGGATTGTTCTATTCCTGCCTCTACCGCTCCTTTCTGTGGCCGGCTCTGCGCAGCGACGCGAATGGCGACTTCCGGGACGAGAGCGGCAAAGTCGTCCGCAAAAGCTTCCGCTATTACACGACTCCCTCGCTCTGGGACGACTACCGAAACAAGCTCGTTCTGCTCGGAATGCTTTCGCCCCGGGTCACGGAGGACGTCATCCAATCCATGATCGATCGCGGCGAAAAGACGGGATTTATGCCGACGTTTTTTCACGGCGATCATGCCGCCCCATTCATTGCGGGGTCTTATCTGCGCGGCCTGCGCCATTACGACGTCCAGAGCGCCTACAAGCTGCTCTTGAAGAATGCCACGGTGGAAAATCGCCGGGCCCGCCCGCATGTCGCCGAATACATCGCGAAGGGCTACGTCTCGACCCGCGCGGTGAAAAACTCCAACGTCGAAACAAAATCCACCGCGGGCACCACCAAGACGCTGGAATACGCCTACGACGACTACGCGGTGGCGGTGCTGGCGAAGGAGCTGAAGGACGACAAGAACCACGAGACGTTCCTGAAGCGCTCGCGCAACTACAGGAATGTGTTCGACCCCTCGACCGGCTTGATGCGCGGCCGCCTGGCAAATGGCAAATGGGTGACGCCCTTCGATCCGACCTATCCCTATTACGAATACATGTATCGCGAGGCGAACGCATGGCAGTCCTCATTTTTCGCGCCGCACGACACCCCGGGACTCATCCGGCTCTACAAGAGCAAGGCCGACTTCGAGAAACAGCTCGACCGGCTGTTTTCCATTCCGTGGAACCCGAGCCACATCGCGATGAACGTCAACAGTTTCATCGGCCAGTATTGCCATGGCAACCAACCCGACCACGGCTTTCCCTATCTCTACTATTTCGTCGGCCAGCCGGGGAAATCGCAGGCCATTCTCGATGAGATCATGCGCCGTTTCTACGGCATGGACGGCGGCCACACGCTGGCCGGCATGGACGATGCCGGGGAAATGTCGGCGTGGTATGTCTTCAACGCCATCGGCCTCTATCCCTACTCGCCGGCGGATGAAGATTACATCGTCACGGTGCCGCTGTTCGATAAAGTGAAAGTCAAGCTGAGCCCGGAAGCCACCCTCACGATTCTCAAATCCGGCGCGGGCAGAAAGCTCGCGGAAATCACCTACGGCGGGCGAAAGATCGATGGCTATTTCATCCCCCATCGCGAGCTGGCGCGAGGAGAGACACTTGTCGTCAAAACGACCCCGGCCTCCAGGCCGGAATAAGTGCCCGGCGGGCGGGAAAGACATCGGCAAGGCCTCACGGATTCTTCCAGATGTGCATCACCGCGTAGCTGCGCCAGGGCCGCCAGGGCTGGGACATTTCCTCGGCCCGCTTCGCGCTCACGCCACCCAGATTTTTGCGTACGGCGATGTCTTCTTTCGGAAATGCGTCCGGCCAGCGCGACCCTCGCATCGTGATGTAATGCGCCGTCCACGGGCCGATGCCGGGCAGCGCGACCAGCGTGGCCATATCCGCCTCCGGATCGGCTCCGGCATCGAGCTCTAATGCGCCGGATTCGAAAGCCCGCGCCAGGGCAAGAATACTGGCCGCACGGGCGCTCACGATCCCAAGTTTGGCGACCTCGCCGGCGCTCGCCTTCCCAACCCTCGCGGCCAGTGGCGACAGCCGCGTGAGCTCGGGAAACGGCGTCTCGATTTTCTCGCCGAACGCCTCGGCGAAGCGCCCGGCGATCGTCGTCGCGGCTTTCACCGTGATCTGCTGACCCAGAATCGCGCGGATCGCCATTTCGAAGCTGTCGAACGCGCCGGGAACTCGCAGGCCGGGATTCTTCGCCACGCTTTTCCGCAGCCGCCGGTCCTTCATGAGATGGGATGCGATGAGATCCGGCCGCGCGTCGAGGTCGAAAAGATTGCGCAGCCGCCCGAGCAGGGCCGGCAGCACCTGGGAAAGTGCGTGCGTGAACTCCACCATCAGCGCGCGTTTTTCCGGCGCGTGCGTGACCCGGATCCAGCCGGTATGCGAGCCGAGGCGAATGGTGCGCGCGTAGCTCTCCGCGGTGACGAATTCCACGTCGCGGATCGCGCGGCCGCCCAGGAATTTCAGCATTTCCGCCCAGTCGCAGGGCGGGCGATAGCTGAGCCGCAGCATCGAGGTGCCGGCGGCATCGAACTTGCCGCGGGGCTCCGCCGCCTCCCGGCGCAGCAGGGTCGGCGGCAGGCGATAGTGCGTGCGAAAAGCGGCGTTGAATCGGCGCAGACTGGAAAAGCCGCTGGCAAACGCGATATCGGTGACGGGCAGCGCGGTCTCGGTGAGCAATTGTTTCGCGAGCAGCAAACGCCGCGTTTGCCTCAGCTCCACGGGCGACACACCGAGCTCCTTCTGCACGATGCGGCGCAACTGCCGGGAACTGATCCCGAATTGCGCGGCGACCTCTTCCAGCCCCGCTCCGTCGTCGAGGAGCCCCTCGCCGATGCGGCGGGCGACGAGATGCGCGATCCGATGCGCGCTATCGACCGGCGCAAGACCCGGAGCCAGTTCCGGACGGCACCGCAGGCACGGGCGGAACGCCGCCTTTTCCGCCGCCTCGGCACTCGCAAAAAATCGGCAATTCTTCTGCTGCGGAGTTTTCGCCGGGCAGATCGGCCGGCAGTAAATGCCCGTGGACGTGACGCCGACAAAAAACACGCCGTCGAACCGGGGATCGCGCGACCCGAGCGCATCGTAGGCGGCATCATCGTGCATCATGATTCGGCAACATGCTCCATCCGCGGACGGAATACCCGCCGTTTTCGGACACGCGATTATTTTTCGCTTACCTGTCCGAAAACGGCCAGCGACATTCTGGAAATCCGCCATGGTGTCCTTGGCGACAACGATCCAGGAGAAGCCAATGACCTATTCCTACAAGACCACGCAAACCCCCGTCGGCCGGCTGAAGCTGGTGGCCAGCGACCGCGGCCTGGCCGCGATCCTCTGGGAAAACGACGATCCGCAACGCGTCCGCCTCAGCCCGCTCGCGGAGGATAAAAACCACCCCGTGCTGCTCGAAACCGAGCGCCAGCTGGCCGACTACTTCGCGGGAAAGCGGAAAAGCTTTTCGCTGCAGTTCGATTTCGCCGGCACCGACTTCCAAAAGGAAGTCTGGCAAGCGCTGGCGACCATTCCCTTCGGCGAAACCCGCAGCTACGCCCAGATCGCCGCGCAGATCGGCCGGCCAAAGGCCGTGCGCGCGGTCGGAGCGGCGAACGGCAAAAACCCCATCTCGATCATCGTCCCCTGTCATCGCGTGATCGGCTCGAACGGCAAGCTCACCGGCTTCGCCGGCGGCCTCGAAACCAAGGCGACCTTGCTCAAGCTCGAATCGGACACCGCGCGCCATCGAGATTGAAGCCTTCCGCGGAATGCTGACTTGCAGGCGTTCATCCGCCGCGGAATCGGCTCGCAACTTGCTTTTACTCGCGAGATGAAAAATCTCGGCCGGGCCACTCTCGCGTTCTTTTTTCTGGGAACGTTGGCCGCTGCCGAACCGGAGTTGCCGGCCTTCGCGGGCGTCGACGCGAATTATTCGCTCGGCATGGAAAAGGACGGCCAGAAATGGCGGTGGAGCGGCTTGGACGACGATCTGTTCCGCGGCATCGCGCGTCAAGGCGTGCAGGGATTTCGCGTGCGGCTCTGGACGAAGGACGACGGGCAAAATGGAAAAGCCTATGCGACACAGGTCATGCAGCGCGCCCTCGCCGCCGGACTGCAGCCGTATCTGGTCATTTTTCTGAGCGAGGACTGGGCCGATCTCATGAAGCAGCCCGCTCCCGCGCCGTGGAAGGATCTCGATCTAGCCTCTCGCGCCGCCGCGGTGCGCGACTACTCGCGCAATATCGTGACCCATTTTCGCAAGCAGGGGCTCAAGAGCCATCTTTATGAAATCGGGAACGAGATCGACTACGGGATCTGCGGCGTCTATCCGGGCAGGAGCACGAAGAAGAGTCCCGCCAGCCTCAGCCAAAGGTGCTGGCCGCAGGCCGCGGAGTTGATCAAGGCCAGCCAGCAGGGCGTGAAGGAAGCCGATCCCGAGGCGAAATTCCTGCTCCACATCGCGCACTGGTGGGACGTGAAATTCTGCATCGCGTTTTTCCAGTTCATGCTCGCTCACGATATCTCGGTGGACTTCGCCGGCCTCTCCTACTTTCCGTCGTCGAACATCGGCGGCTCGCTGGAGATGGAGCAGTTCGGCCAGGTGGCTGCGGAGTTGAATGCGGCGATCCACCGCCCGATCATCGTTCCCGAGACCGGATATCCGAGCACCAGCGATTTCAAGGGCCAGTTCTCACGGTGGAAAAAGGAAACGCCCGGCTACCCGCTCACGCCTGAGGGCCAGCGGCGCTGGGTCAGCGATTTTCTCGACTTCTGCGCGGCCCACCCGGCCATCGCGGCGGTCTATTATTGGAGTCCGGAATGGTGCGGCGATGGCATGTGGAAGGCTTTCGCGTTATTTGACGTGCAAGGCGATTCGAAACCAGCATGGTCGGCTTTTTCCCAGCCGAGAAAAGCGCGCCCGAAGCCCAAAGTCCCGATCTGGCTCGAGATGCGCGGAGGCAGTCTCTACCTCGTTCCTGTGGGCGAAGCGCGGCGAAAGGCGGCGGCCATTCTCGAAAACAAACTCAAGCGGTTCGGCCGCGTGAACGTGGACTACATCAAGGACATCACCGCCACGGAGCTGATTGTCTCCGGCTATCAGGTCGCCTTGCGCGCATCGCTATCCGGGAATCTCGATCTCGCTTGGAAATCGGAAGCTAACGCGACCAGGGACGGCAGGACGCTCCTGGAAAAACTCGATCCCGCGACTCAGCGAGTCGTCATTTTCACCACCGAGCCCGCAACGGCCGGACCGCTTCTCGCTGAAGCGAAAAAACTTCACGTCGACGCCGTCGTTCATCCGACCGTCGCCGACAAGCCGCTGAAATTCGGACTCGACACCGCCGGCGCCGTTGAGAGCAAGTGAAAGACCGGCTTGCGCATGATACTTCCTCACACGGCGGATTAATCCGCGCGCCGCGGCCGCCGGATCGCCAGCGTGAGCAGCGCGCCCAGCACGAGCAGCGAGCCAGCCGCGGTAAACGAGCTTTGGAAACTCCCGCCGCTGCCGGCGGTCAGCATCTGCTGCACCTTCGGAAATGCGAAGCCGCCCACGCCCCAGGCGGTGAAGAGCACCCCGTAGTTCACGCCAAAATTTTTCAGCCCCCAGAAGTCCTTCGCAAACGACGGGAAAAGCGCCAGATTCGCGCCGTAGTTGAAGCCGATGAACGTGGCGAGCAGCACGATCACCACCGGCAGCGTGGATTTGTCCGCCGTGATCGGGATCGCCGCGAACATCAGCGCCGCCTGCAGGCCGAGCACGAGCATGAGCGTCCCGCGCCGGCCGATCCTGTCGGACAACACGCCCGCGATCACGCGGCCGCCCGCGTTGCCGATCGCCATCACGGCCACGGCGATGAACGCGTGCTCGCCCATGCTTTTCTTCGCCATGCCGCTCACGCTGCTGATCACCATCAGCCCCGCGCCCGCGCCGATCGCGTAGGTCAACCACAGCACGTAAAATATCGGGCTCCGCAGCATTTCGCCCGCCGTCGCCCCGACAGCAGGCGCCTTCGCCGGTCCGGCGACCGGCGCCGCGGCGGAGAATCCCGACGGAGGATTCTTCAAGAACTGCGCCAGCACCACCACCACCACGGCAAACGCGCAGCCCAGGATGAACATCGATTTTTCCAGCCCGAAATTCCCGAGCAGCACCTGCGAGGTCGGCGCGAGATAGACCGGCGCGAGGCCGAAGCCCGCCACCACGAAGCCCGCAACGAGGCCCGTCTTGGTCGGCGGGAACCACTTCAGCGCTGGCGGCGTGGCCGACGAGTAGGCAAAGCCGATGCCCAGCCCGACGAGCACGCCGAAGCCCAGCAGCCACGCCCCGTAGCTGTTTGAAGTAGAGATGAGCACCATGCCCGCACCGACCAGCAGTCCGCCGATCGTGGCCGTGAGCCGCGGGCCGAGCTTATCCTGACACTTGCCCGCCACGATCATCGTAAAGGCAAACACGAGGCAGCAGACCGCGTAGGGATCGTTGAGCTGGCTTCCCTGCCAGCCGAATTCCTTCTCGATGGCCGCTTTGAACAGGCTCCAGGTGTAAAGCACGCCGAGTGCGAGATTGATGCCGAAACCGGCGAACGCGACCAGCCAGCCGCGGGAAGGAGGGGGAGGATCCGAGTTCATGGAGGGGGATGCGCACGTTAGGTGAGAAGCCGCCCGCGATGCAATCGCTCAAACGCCCGCGCGCCTGCGGTCCGTTTGTTCTGCGCGTTGGATTGGACTCCCAGGCAAGCGCCGCCAAGGGATTGCTGTAGCGGCGGTCTATGACCGCCACAAAATCCTTTGCAGAGCTCTCCGGGCGAAACAGAAGATTTCCTAGATCCTCGGCAAGATCTTACCCCTCCTCTGCCGGATTTGCCAAAGTCGACCCAGAACTTGGCAAATTTCCCGCGTAATCCGTGAAATCCTACTCATTTTCAACGATTTGGAGAATAATCTCGAAAATGTCCCCGACGGGCTACTCCCAGTCCAACAGCTGGAAAACAAGCCCGAGCTCCTGCTCGAGCTCGGTGATTTTGCGACGCTCTTCGGCTTCGATCAGGCAGATCGAGACACCGGTTTTGCCCGCGCGCGCCGTGCGGCCGGCGCGATGGGTGTAATATGGCATCTTCTCGGGCATCTGGCGGTGGATCACGAAGGACAACCCCTCCACGTCGATGCCGCGGGCGGCCACATCGGTCGCGATGAGGAATTGCGTGCGTTCTTTTTTGAAGGCCCGCATCACCTTGTCGCGATCCTTCTGGCTGAGGTCGCCCTGCAGCACGCCGGCCGTGATGCCGTGCTTCTCCAGTTCGCTGCCGAGCTTGATCGCGCCGGCCCGGGTGCGGCAAAAAATCATCCCGCGATCCGTCCCCTGCGCCTCCAGGAAGTTCGCGACCCAGTCGTCCTTGTCCTCCCGCGCACAGACCACATAGCGGTGCGAGATATTGCGATTCACGGTCTGCTTTTTCTCGACCTTGATCTCCTTCGGCGCGGCCGACATGGAGTCCGCGATAAGCCGCTTGATCTTGTCCGGAAACGTCGCCGAAAAGAGCCACGTGCTGCGGCGCGATTTGGCCGTAAGGCCAACGATCTCCACGACCTCCTTGCGGAATCCCATGCTCAGCATCTCGTCCGCCTCGTCGAGCACGAGGTGCCGCACGGAATCAAGCCGGAGGGCATCGAGCTTCAGCAGATCAAAGAGCCGCCCCGGCGTGGCCACGACGATGTGCGTGGGACGTTTCAACCGCGCGACCTGCTCGCCGATCTTGTCGCCGCCGCCGGTGACCTCGACGAAGATCTTCGACTGCGAAAACTTGGTGTATTGAAACAACGCCTTGCCGATCTGCTTGGCGAGCTCCCGCGTCGGCGAGAGGACGAGGGCCTGTATTTTTGGGTTGGCCGGATCGATCTTCGTGAGCAAGGGCAG
>JAATET010000029.1 GCA_015655545.1 Chthoniobacterales bacterium
CACGGCCGCGGAGCCGCAGAAGAAGGCGGCGTTCCAGAAATCGAGCCCCTTCTGGATGACTTTGTAAAACATCTCGTTCTCGCTGGGCATGCGGCGCCAGGTCTTGAGATTTTTTTCGATCGGATCGGGGTTCGTGAAAAAGTGCGGCGTCTGCACGAGGAACATCTTCGGGTCGACGAGGAACCAGCCGACGGTATTGCGCAGGAAATCGACGGTCGGGATGTGATCGGCGTCGAGGATGAGGATCAGCTCGCCGGTGCTGTGCTCCATCGCGTTGTTGAGGTTGCCGGCCTTGGCGTGGACGTTGCGCGCGCGGGTGCAGTAGTGCGCGCCGGCTTCCTCGCAGAGATCCTTGAGCATGCGGCGGCGGTCGCGGGCCTGGGCGGCCTTGATGGGATCGGTCTGGTTGCAACGCTGGTCCGTGCCGCCGTCGTCGCAGATGTAGACGTTGAGCTTGTCCTTCGGGTATTCGATGGCCAGCGAGGCGAGGAGCGTGATTTCGAGAATTTCCCGTTCCTCGTTGTAGGTGGGAATGAGCACATCGACGGTCGGCCACTCGTCTTCGTTCTCCGGCATCGGCGCCGGCTGCCGGTCCAGGGGGTCGATGTTGACGAAAATGCTCAGGCCGTAAACGATGAAGCCATACATCTCCGCGAGGTAGAGAATGATCGCGCAGGTGAAGCTGACGAGGTCGTAGTAGCTGAGCGTGGTGAACGTGCGCCAGAAGACGTAGTCGAGCGAGAGAAACGACGCGATGCTCAGGAAGATGACGCGGGTGTTCTCGTTTTTCTTGAAAAATTTAAGCACCGCCAGCGCGGCAATGCCGACGACTCCGACCGCGAGCTGGATATCCGTCGTGACATTCGCCGCGAAGAAAATCATCACCGCGAGGATCAGCCCGATGGCCAGGGCGCGCAGCGCGCCATTCTGGTCGAGATGCTCGATGCGCTCGCGGAACGTCATGCCCTTCATCATTGGCAGCGTCCGGAAGTCGGTTGGGTTTTCAAAACGTTAATGCCAGCCAAACATGACCGCCGCCACGATGCCGACGATGAACGCGACCGCCACGAGCATGAGCGTCGCCATCCGGCTGACGGGATTGATCGAGTTGGCAACCTTGCTGAGCTGGAGCACGAGTGCGTCGGCGTCTTTTTTCACGACGTCGAGCTTCTTGGTGCAATAATCGATGCCTTCGTGGTAGGTGGCGACCTGCTGGGCAAAGGATTCCAGCGCCATCGTCTCCACCTTTTGCTTGAGGCCCTCGGTCTGGAAGCCGAGGCGTTCGATGGCCGGCAGCAGCTGCGTGCGCACCTGCTCGACGACGGCCTCGTCCATGCCGGCGATCGTGAGGGTCTGGGGCGCGCCGCCTTCGGAGGGAGGAGCCGGGAAAACGGGGGCGCTTCCGCCGCCTCCACGGTAGCCGTAGATATTCAGCAGTTCGATGAGAGCCATCGCCGGATCTCCATCGGCAATGTTCCAACGACGTTGCCATTCCAGAATCTTGGCGTGGATTTCGGGTTGTTCGCTCATGAAAGTAAAATGCTCTGGTTGGCTTCGAAGTGGCTAAAAATCGACTTTCGATAGTCAACCAGCCGCTGGCGATCAATCAAAAACAATCGGTCGCCCTCCAAAGCCTTGTCGATCGTCCACGAATGTTGCTGCATCTGAACCACGAGATGATCGGTCATCTTCGGCATCGTCATCTCTTTTGCGCCACAGCCGAGCAGCTCCTTGCGAGCCTTGCTTTGGTCATAGATGCGCGTGGAAGTCATGCTCTTTTGATTTTTTACCACGAGCCAATCGACCTGGTTGCCGATCCGGCTCACCGCCTCGCCGGCCTGGTGCACCGTATCCTTGTCCTCCTCGACGATGAGCACGAGCGTCAACTGGAGCCTCATCGCATGCCGCAGCTGGAGCAGGTTTGTCTCTTCGAGCCAATCGAGAAAAATGCGCTGCTGGGAGCCGACGCCGTCCACCAGCACGAGCGGATGCTCCTGCATCACCTCGATAATACGGTCGAGATTTTCCGAATGCCGAATATCCAGGAATTGGGACTCGGGGACGAAACGCGTGAGCGTGGAATTGTGATAATCCGGATCGAAGGCCAGAAAGGGGCGCCGCTTGGCGTGCAGCCACTGGGTGAGCAGAATCGTGAAGAAGGATTTCCCGACGCCGCCCTTGTCCATCGCCACCAGAATGAGGCGTTTCGGTATCTCGGGTCCGTGGGCGGCGGCGGCGATCGTTTCCTCGGTAAGCATGGGCTAGACTTCGGCCGGCGGCACGCGGGGCCGCGAGACAGGCGCCGCGGCGGCTTTGCCGGCTTTTCCCGTCTCGGCCGGCGGAAGCGGCTCCTCGACCGTGGGTTCGGGCGGTTTCGGGATATTGATCACAGAGCCGGGAAGCAGGAAATCGCGCGCGCTCGTGAATTCGTCGAAAAGCCGCTGTTGATACGAGCGCAACCGCTGGCGCTCCAGGAAGAAAATGCTCTCGTCCTCGACCAGGCCGCTGATGCTCTTGCTCGACTTCTGGATCATGCTGTTGAGGTTCCAGGGCAGCCGCTCGATGGTGATCTCCTTGGCGCCGAGCTCGAGGAGGCTCTTGCGGGCATTGCTGTTGTCGTAGATTTCCGTGACCGGCGAGGTCTTGAGGTTGCGCACGACGAGCCAGTTCGCGCGATCGCCGACCCGCTCCACGGCCTGTCCGGCCTGAAACACGGTCTCTTTATCCTCCTCGATGATCAGGAGCATCGTAATGTCGAGGCTGAGTTCCTCGCGCATGTCGAAGACGCGCGTCTCCTCGAGCCAGTCGATGAATTTGCTCTGCAACGAGCCCACGCCGTCGGTCAGCACGAGATCCGTGCGCTCGAAGGCGCGGATCACATTGTCCAGATGCACCGTCTCGCTGATGTCGATGAACTCCGCCTCGGGATAAAATCGCGTGAGCGTCGAGTTGCACCAATCGGGATCGAACGCAACGAAAGGCAGTTCCTGGGCGCGCAGCCATTCGCAGAGATTAAGCGTGAGATAGGACTTGCCCACGCCGCCCTTGCTCGTGGCGGGCACGATGAGGCGCTTGGTCCCCAAGGGCCGATAACCAAAAGACTCCGGCGGCACGGGGGCCGCGGGCTCGGGAGAATGCGCTGGCTCCGACGCTGGTCGGGCCTTGTTCAAAAATCGACTGTAGATACTCGACGACTCGTCCATGGGAAAATACTCGGGCTCTGCCACCATGGGCAGGATGGCCGCCACCTAAGACGGAAACGCCGAGACACGCAAGCCCGCAACATCGAATCGCCTAATCCCCCGCCCGAACATCGCGCTTGTCAACGCGTCTTCCGTTGTTAGCCTGCCGGGATTCTTCGCCTCTCACAGGCGCGACACGACGAACATGATGTTGGCCAATCTCCTTTCCGCCGCGCAGATCATTCCGGAAATGAAGGCCGGCGAGCGATGGGAGGCCATCGAGGAAATCGTCAACCTTCTCGTCGGTGCCGGCCGCATCTCGGCCAAGGACAAGCCCAGCGTGCTCGCCGCGCTCAAGCAGCGCGAGGAAACGATGAGCACCGGCATCGGCTTCGGCATCGCCATTCCGCACGCCTCGTCCGATTGCGTCACCGAGGTCGTCGCGGGTTTCGGCCGCTCGAAAGTCGGACTCGAGTTCGACTCCCTCGATAACCAGCCCGTCCACTTCATCGTCCTCTTCATCGTTCCCCGCGATCAGTTCCAGACCCACCTTCGCACCCTTGCCGCCATCGCGAAATTCCTCAACGACCGCACCGTGCGCGAAGAGCTCGGCAGCGCCGCGAGCGCGCAAGACATCCTAAAAGTTTTCACGAACCGCTCGGCGCGCGGTTGATTCATCCCATGCCCACCGTGCGCTCCCTGCTGGAGGAGCGTCTGCGCGCCGCGCTTGACGCCCTGTCCCTGGATTCCTCCGTCGCGGAGGTCACTTCCGCCGCCGATTCGCGATTCGGTGATTATCAATCGAACGCCGCCATGGTGCTGGCGAAGCGCG
>JAATET010000065.1 GCA_015655545.1 Chthoniobacterales bacterium
CACGAAGCCGTGCTGCGGCGGCGGCCCGAGTTGCGATTTCCCGCGGACGTCTATCTCGAAGCGACCGACCAGCACCGCGGCTGGTTCCAGAGTTCGCTCATGACCAGCGTCGCGCTGAACGGCTGCGCGCCTTATCGCACGGTCATCACGCACGGATTCGTCGTGGATAAGGACGGCAAGAAAATCTCGAAATCCGCCGAGTATAAAAAACCGACGCACGCCGGGCATTTCGTCGATCAATATGGCGCGGATATTCTGCGTCTGTGGGTCTCGACCGTGAACTACACGGACGAAGTGCCGTTCGGGGAGGAAGTGTTCAAGCAGGTTGCCGATCGTTACCGCGGCTTTCGCAACGTGCTGCGCATCCTGCTCGGGAATCTCAGCGGTTTCGAATCTGCGGATCTTTCCGGCGCCACCACTATTGACCTCTGGATGCTCAGCCGCCTGCAGAAAGTGATCGCGGAATGCCGGTCCGGTTACGAAGCCTACGATTTTCGAGCGGTGTTCGAGACGCTCAATCAGTTCTGCGCGGTCGATCTCAGCGCGCACTACATCGACATCACGAAAGACCGGATGTATTGCGATGCCGCAGGCAGCCCGCGCCGCCGCGCCGCGCAGACCGTGATGAAAGCGTGCTTTGACGCGGTCACGCGGCTGCTCGCGCCGATTCTCGTCTTCACCGCGGACGAGGCCTGGGAGTTCGCCGGCCACGCCGATAGCGTGCATTTGCAAAATTTTCCCGAGCCGGATGCGGCCCTTCGCAAGGAAGAGCTCGAGCAGCAGGTCGAGGAATGGCTCAAGCTGCGCGGAGTGGTTTATCAGCAGGCCGTCGAGCCCGCGCGGCAGGCCAGGACGATCTCGAAAACGCTGGAAGCCACGGTTTCGCTGGCAATGCCGACTCCGCTGGCCGGCGCCCATGACGGCGAACTGGAGGAGTTTTTCATCATCAGCGAGCTGCGGATCACCACGGGTAATGAGTTGAAGGCCACGCTCACGAAATCATCCCACACCGGCTGCGCCCGCTGTTGGCGGTATCTGCCGAGCGTCGGGAAAATCGAGTCCCATCCCGATCTCTGCGATCGCTGCGCAGAGGCCGTCGGGAGCGGCCCTCCCGCGTGATGCGACTTTTCCTTGCCCTCACGCTGCCGCTCTACGCGCTCGACCAGCTCACGAAATGGCTCGTGCTGCGCTTCATTGGACCGGAGGACGACATCGTCGCCGTGCCCGGATTTTTCTACCTCGTGCAGGTCCACAATACCGGCGCCGCGTTCGGCATGCTCACGAACAACAATCTCTTTTTCGTCGCGCTTTCCACGGTGGCGCTCGTCGCGCTGGCGGTCTTCTGGCGTCGCGGTGCCTTTGCCGATCGCTGGACCTCGATCGGCGCGGCGTTGTTGATGGCGGGAATCCTGGGAAATCTCACCGACCGGCTCGTGCACCAATTCGTCGTGGATTTTCTCCTCTTCGATCTGCATGTGATGTTCGCGCATCCGTGGCCGGCTTTCAACGTCGCCGATTCCTGCATTTGCGTGGCCGCGGGGCTGTTTGTGCTGGGCTCGCTTTTTGAAAAGAAACGCGCAATCCTTCCCGGAAGATGAGAGTCCCCAAGTCACCTTACGCGAGCCTCCACGGCATTGTTTACTTTCCGCGCATGCTGGAAAAAATCCGGCTCTTTGCCTCCGGTGAGCTGCGTGAGGATCTTCACGCCAACCTCGGCAAGTCCTTCGACGATCGCTGCTGCAAATTCCTCCAGGTGGACTACAGCGATATCGCCGTGCGCGTGAACGAAGGGGTGAGCGACGAGGACGTGCTCGAATGGTGCTTTGGCCACGGACTGCGTCCGAGCCAGGAGCAGATCGAAGTCTGGAGCGAATTCATGCGCAAGCGCGGATGGAACGACGATGCTGCGGAAATACTTTCCAAGCGGAAGGCCGAGAGCGGCTTCACCGATCGCGAGGATATCCTGGTGATGTTCGATTACATCGATGCGGACGAGGGGCGCCCGACGCGCGGTAAGGCGGTGGAATAAGTTACGCGTCGAGCGTGAAGCCGGCCTTGATCGTGACCTGCCAGTGCGCGACCCTGCCGTCCTCGATGTGGCCGCGCGTTTCGATGACTTCGAACCACCGCAAATTGCGAATGGTCGTCGAGGCGAGGGAGATCGCATTTTCCACGGCCTTCTCGATGCCCTCCGGTGACGTGCCGACCAGTTCGATTTTTTTGTAAACGTGATCCATGCCACCCGAAGTTCGCACGGCGGCGGGCTAGCGAGTGTGTGAAAGTCGATAGTCCCGCACATTTTTTCGCGCGCGGAGCAGCTCGAGAATCATCGGCAGGGAATCCCGCGCCACGCTGACCTTCCCCCCCGGCACGTCGCGCCAATCGATCGGAAACTCCTCGATCGAGCAGCCCGATGCGGCCGCAAACATCAAGAGTTCCATGTCGAAGGAAAAACGCCGCGCCTTGACGAATGGTTCGATTTTTTGAAAGGCAGCGGCGCGAATAAATTTCAAACCGCATTGGCTGTCATAGACCGGCAGGCCGGAGACCAGCGACGCCAATGTGGCAAAAATTCTTCCGGAGTAGTGCCGATAAGGGCTGCGACGGACATCGCGGCCGAGCATGGCGATGCGGCTGCCGATGAGCACGTCGGGCGGACATGGAGTCTGCAAGAGATGCTCCCAGGCGCGGTTGACTTCCGCAGCCGAGACGGCGCCGTCCGCATCCACAAAGGCGAGCCAGTCGTGAGCGGCGGTGGAACGCCAACCCGCATAAACAGCGTGCCCTTTGCCGCGATTTGCCGGGGCGGTGAGGGGAGGAAGAATTTTCGCTTTGAGGGGACGGGCTCGCTGCGCCTCGATCAGGCTTGCGAGATCCTGCTCAGTGGGATTCCCTGAGCCGTCGTCGGAAACCAGGACCGAGAAACCCGCGGAGAGGTGTTCCGCGAGCTGCGGCAGGAAGGTTGCAAGCCGGTCGAGATGTCGAAAATGAGGGATGACCAGCAGGCAGTTCATCGGAGCGGCACGGTTCATAGCAACTAATCGATCCCGATGTGAGCTCTAAAACTTGACCCTGCGCGACTTGCTTCGCAGGATGCTCCGCCTTGATCGGAACGACCTGCCGTCCCCTCGACTGGGACATCGATTTTTTGGCCACGAATCCCGTGGTGCGCACGAAACGCTTCGGCATGCCGAAGGAGGCGAAAGGCGTGCGTTATCCCATCCGCCTGCTGCGTTATTGGTTCGGCTACCATTTGCTGCGCGTCGAGGCGGAGCGCATGGGGAGGCCGCTGGACGTCGCCGAGATTGGCGTGCATACGGGACAATTTTTGGAATTCGTCCGCTCCGCTCCCGTGCAGCCGCAGCTGGGCCGTTGGACCGCGGTCGATGCGGTGATGCTCACGGAGAAGCTGCGCAAGGCGGGCTACGACGATTTTTGCGAGGCGAATCTGGAGGATCCGGCATTCGATCTGCCGCAGGATTACGACGCGGCGGTGCTACTGCACGTGCTGGAGCATTTGTTCGAACCGGAAAAGGTGCTCGCGAAAATCGCGAGCCGCATCCGGCCGGGAGGAGTGTTGATCGGCGGATTCCCGGTGCTGCCGGATTTTCTGGTGGCCAGTCGCCAGGCATCGGTTCGCCGCACCGCGAAACCGATGGGCCATGTCAGCGTTTTCTCGCCGCGGCGCGTCGTGCGCATGGGCGAGGCCGCGGGTTGCACGACGGAATTTGCCAGCGGTGCGTTTCTGATGCGGAGCAAGGGGAGCGCGTTGGAAAACTCCGCGGCCTGGATGCGTCTGAACCTGCGGTGGGGGGGGATGTTTCCGTGGTGGCCGGGCGAGATTTACTGGCTGATGCGCAAGCGATGAGCGGAATTCCCTTTGGTCATGCGCGCTCCGTGTGCTATCCGGCTAGGTCTCGTATGAAAGTCGTCCGCTTCGCCCTGCTGGCAATCTTCGCTCTTCTCTCCAGCGCCCTGTTTCAGGGCTGCGAAACGATGCAGAGCGATGACGGCCTGCGTCGTCAGGCGATGAACGAGGCGATCCGCGCCGAGACGCCCGGCGACTACTTCATCGGGCGCCGCTTTTACAAGCAGGACTATAAATTCTGGGGCTGGGTTCGCCAGCCGGGCCAGCCGTGGAGCTCGGCGAAACTCGTGATGCTGAACGAGCAAAAAGTGCTCGCGCCGGATCGCCAGCAGGGCCACATCGGCGCGGACAACGATTTCGAATACCGGCTCTCCGGCTACTTTTCGGGCGACAAGGTCTATGAGCCGGCCAGCGATACGATTTATCCGGAGTTCGTGATCACCGGCTACGAGATTCGCTCGACCAGCCCTCCGCTGATCTTCGCCGAAAGCGGTCGATCGATCCGGCGGTGCGGCTGCTCACGCCGCCGATGTAGCCGCGGCTACGTGCCGTAGTAGCGGTCGCCGGCGTCGCCGAGACCGGGAAGAATGTAGCCTCGTTCGTTGAGTCCGGTGTCCACGGCGGCCGTAAAAATCGGCACGTCGGGATGGGCTTCCGTCATCCGCGCGACGCCTTGCGGGCAGCCGACGACGCAGACGAGACGGATTTTTTTGGCGCCGCATTTCTTGAGCTGATCGATGGCGGAGACGGCGCTGTTGCCGGTGGCCAGCATCGGATCAACGCAGACGACATTCGCTTTCTCGATGCCCGGAGGCACGCGCAGATAGTAGGGCTGCGGCTCGAGCGTCACTTCGTCGCGAAACATGCCGATGTGGCCGATCGGCGCGTCGGGCAGCAGTTCGGAGAGCGCCTCCGCCATGCCGAGACCGGCGCGCAGGATCGGCATGATGAAAATGGCATCGCGCACGCGCGAGCCGCCGCAGATTTCCAACGGCGTTTGCACGGAGGTGATTTCTTCCTCGAGATCGCGCAAGGCCTCGTAGCCGAGCAGGAGACTGAGCTCGTGCAGTGCGTCGCGGAAGCCGCAGAGCGCGGTGGACGCATCGCGCAGCGTGCTCAATTTTGCCCTGACCAGCGGATGATCGACGACATGGCAGCCCATGCAGCGATTCCATAACAGGCGGACCGGGGATTTCGCAAGCGGAGCGAGGCGCCGGTTCGTTAATTTTCGCTGGGCAGCCGCGCGGCGCGGTGGCGCATCTTCCGGCGGGGCCGTTCCGGAGGGAGGGGAATTGGCCGGCTGTCCAGTCCCCGAACAGGAAAATGGAGCCGACACGCGGATTTGAACCGCGGACCCGCTCATTACGAATGAGCTGCTCTACCCCTGAGCTATGTCGGCGTTTGGAAATTCGGCGCGGACGCCGAAGAGCGACCTAGAATGCACGCTCCCGCCGCACGCTCAACTTAAAACTTTGCCAGGCGCATGAGATCCCAGCAAGGGGAGGGCGAAGGAAATGGCTACCCGACATGGATTCGAACCATGAATAAAAGCTCCAAAGGCTTCTGTGTTACCGTTACACCATCGGGTAAGAGAGCCTTTTTACTACGCAAGTTTTTGCGCGGCCGCAACCGCGCAATTGCCATCCGTCGCCTTCTATGGTGGAAGAGACACCTCATATTTCATGTCCAAAAAACTGCGCAACCGCTTTATCGCGCTTTTCTGCCTGCTGATCTTCGTCGGCGCGGGCTTTCTTTTTTACACGAACTGGGTCGTCCAGCGGCCGTTCGGAATCATTCTTTTCATCGGCGACGGACTGACCACCGGCATGCTCGCGCCGGCGCGCATTTACCACGACGGCGCGCAGAGCCGCCTCGATCTCGAGCGCTTTCCGCATCTCGCGCTGCTTACGACTTACGCCAATGATTTCGCCGTGCCCGATGCCGCGGCCGCCGCCAGCGCCATCGCCACCGGCCGCAAGGTGAACAACCGCGTGCTCGCGCTCGACGCCGCCGGCAAGCCGCTCACATCGCTCGTCGATCTCGCGCAAAAAACCGGCCGCGCGGTCGGTCTCGTTTCGAATGCCCAGCTCGCCGATCCCACGCTTGCCGCGTTCTACGCGAAGTCCGCGGATCCCAAAGACCGGCAGGCCATCGCCTCGCAACTCGCCGAGGAAAATCTCGATGTGCTGCTCGGTGGCGGCGCCGACGATTTTCTGCCCGAGGCCAAGGACGGCAAACGCACAGACGGTCGCGATCTCACGCTCGAGATGCGCAAGCGCGGCTACGATGTCATTCGCAAGCGTGCCGATCTGCTCGAGATCCCGGCCTGGCGCGCGCCACGGGTCTTCGGCGTCTTTCGCAATGGCAGCCTCGACTACGCCGACGTCGGCGAGCGCGAAGGTTCCCAGCCTTCGCTGGCCGATCTCGTGCGCGAAGGCATCCGGCTTCTCCAATACAATCCGAAAGGCTACCTGCTCGTCGTGGACGCCGGACTCATCGCCCAGGCCGCGCAGAACAACGAGGGCGAGCGCACGCTGCGCGAGATCGCCGAGCTGGATCGCGCGGTCGGCACGGCCCTTCGCTACGCGGGCGACAAGGCGCTCATCATCGTCACCGGCAAGCAATCCGTCGGCGGCCTGCGCATGAACGGCTATCCGTTCAAAAACGACCGCGGCATGTCCGTGATCGGCATGAATCCGCAGGGGATCCCTTCGATCACGTGGTCCACCGGCCCGGGAGCATCACTTTCGACAGATGCCGCGACACCCGATCAGCCGCCGAAGCCCACGGAACCCTCGACCGTCGCTGCGGCCTCGGCAGTCGGCGTGGCCGAGGATGTGATCTCCGTGAGCACGGGCCCGGGTTCCGAGAAGCTGGAAGGTTTCAAAGACAACACCGACGTCTTCAAGACGATCTTCGAGAATTTGTAACGCTCGCCGGCCCGTCACCTTGGGAACTCTCAGGCCCGCAGCGTGAGCGCGGCGACCTGACCGTGGAATCCTACCACCGGCACGAAAGCGCGCGTGCCGGTCGGCTGCCCGCGCAAGGCCAGCGCCGCACCTGCGATCTGCATGAGTGTCGAAGCTGCGAACGCTTCCCCGAACAACTTTTTTGGCGTGAAGCGCGGGCCGCGCAAATCCGCCTCCGCTTCGTCGAAAGGCGTGTCTGATGCGCCGGAGACGATAATCTGCGCTTCCGACTTCATTCCAAATTCGCCGATCATCGCGCGCGCTTCCGCGATCGAGCGAAAGGCGGCCCCGGCGTCTATTCTCTCGACGACCGGCCCGTTTCCGCCCGGCCCGAGCAGCACGGCCGCCGCGCCCTCGGAAAAAATCGTCCCAAGTTTCCACGCCGCATACGCCTCGCAGATCGCCCAATCCGCCTCCTCGGCCGCGACGACCAGACAGCGGTCGCAATCTCCCGCGTCGATCAAGTCGGAAGCCGCCGCGATCGCATCCGCGCCGACACTCGCGTCGTTCACGAGCGTGGTGACGACGCCGTTGATTCCCGCCACCGCGGCGATGTGGCTCGCGGGCGCATTGTAAACCGTCTCCGGAAACAGCAGCGGGCTGCCGGCCTGGGTGCCGGATTTGGAAACATCCTCGAAAAACCGCCGCGTATAAATCACGCCGCCATTCGTCGCCGCAAAGACGACCGCGAGCCGCTCGGTGAGAGGATTGCAGCCGCAGCCCGCATCCTTCAATGCATCCAACGCTGCCGCGACCGCGAAATGCGAGATCACGCTGGAGCGCCGCAGCCGCGGCAGCCGCGCGACATCGGCGACCATTGCCGTATCGATACGCCGCACGGGAAAGGAGCGGGCGTTGAAGGGATTCGTCAGCTCCGTGGGTTCCGGCGCGGAGCCGGCCTGCACGGCTTCCCACGCCGATGCGGGATCGCGACCGAGTGGCGTGATCCAGCCGAGCCCTTGAATGCGCGCGATCATTTCCCGGCGGCCTCCAACAGCAGGCTCGCATTTGCGCCGCCGAATCCGAGCGAGCTCGACAGCATGCGGCGCGGCGCGGCTTCGCGGATGGCGTTGGCCACGATGTCGAGATCGACGCCGTCGTCCGGAGCGCGGAAATTCAAATTCGCCGGCAGGAAGCCGCCCTGCATGGCCAGCACGCAAAATGCCGCCTCGATGGCGCCGGCCGCGCCAAGCGAGTGCCCCATCTGGCCTTTCGTGCTGCTTGCCGGCACGCGCGGGCAGACCTCCGCCAGCGCGCGCGCTTCGCACGAGTCGTTGAATGGCGTGGCCGTGCCGTGGGCGTTCACGTAATCGAGATCGGCGGCCGCCCAGCCCGCGTCGGCGAGCGCGGCCCGCATCGCGAGACGGGGGCCGCTGCCGTCGGGGTTCGGCTGGGTGAGATGGTGATTATCGGTCGAGGCGCCATAGCCGCTGATCTCGGCGAGGGGCGGATGCTCCGCGGCGTCGAGCGCTTCGAGCAGGAAAACCGCCGCGCCTTCGCCGAGCACGAGCCCGGTGCGGCCGGAGTCGAACGGCCGGCATTTTTCATCCGTCGCCGCCTGCAGCGAGGAAAAGCCGGCGAAGACAAGCTGGCAGAGCGCGTCGTAGCCGCCGCAGAGCACGCGCCGCGCGCGGCCGGAGCGCACGAGTTGAAAGGCCATGCCGAGCGCGTTCGTGCCCGAGGCGCAGGCGTTCGAGACGATGCGCACCGGCGCGGAAAATCCGAAGGCGCTCATCGCATCGTGGACGGGCTGCTGCGGCACATATTCGCGCACCCATTGCGCCGCGCGCCGCCTCGGCCCGTTTGCGCCGCCATTTTCGAACATCCGATAAAACTCCTCGCCGAAAGTCATCCCGCCGCTGGTCGTGGCCACGATCACGGCGTCTGGCACGAAATCCGCGCGGCCGCCCAGCGCCTCGGCCGTGGCGAGCAGCATCATTTGTGAGGCGCGGTTCCAATGCCGGGCGCGCCGCATGAGGCTCGTCGCGTGACCGAGCCACGAGTTTTGCACCTGGCCCGCTGTCTGGCATTTGCAGCGCGAGACGTCGAAGGCGGTGACAGGAGTCACGCAATCCCGCGCCGCGCGCAGGGATCGGGCGGCCTCCGGGCAAGTCTCGCCGAGCGGGCTGATGCAGCCCATGCCGGTGATGGCAACGCGCCGGCGCGTCGGTAAAACTTTGCTCTCCATTTTTCGCCCGCCATCATTCGCCAGCGGCGCGCTCTCTGGCAAATGAATCGATGTGCAAATCGCACGAGGCGCAGGCGTTCCGCTTGGATGCCCCATCCGGCAGCGAACCCGGTGCGGGCGCAGACGATTTATATGCGTGATATACATCCAGCTTCCGGCAGAGCTTCGATTCCTGGGCGTATGAAAAAATTGTCCACGATCCTTGCCGCCGCCGTCCTTACGCTCACCGCCATCGGCTGCGCCTCGCATGAGAAATCGAGCGCGTCCACCTACGACAACACGAGCACGACGGTGACCAGCAAGTGAACGTCAGAAGGGCGGAGCGCCGACGGGAAAGCGGGAATTCCGCCTGCCTTGGCTCACCGGCTGGAGCCCGGCATATTTAAGGGCCGCCACGCGCGGAAAAAGCGAGTTTCGTCGCGGGTGTTCAACGCCGCACGACCGCTTCGATCTGCCCGTGCGGTTCGTCCTGCGGGAGGAAGGTGAGATTCGGATTCTCCATGCCGAAAACGGAAAGGTTCGCGGTGAAGTAGTGTTTGTTCGGCATGCGCAGCGCGATTTCGGAAATTTCCGGAGCGACCTCGAGGGCGGCCTCTCCCATTTCGAACAGCGTCCGTTGCACCGAAGGGCTGAAGTTTGCGGCGAAAATTTCCAGCAGCTTCGCGAGGATGCGCTCATTCGCGGCGCGATAGTCCGCGATCCCGGCGGGGAATTTCCAGCCGGCCTCCATCGACGTCGAGAGGATGCGGTCTGTCGCGTCGGACAGGGTGGTGAATTCCGTATGGTCGAACTTCACGAAGGCGGAGTTCGTCGAGTTCAGCACGAGCAGTCCGCGCACGCCGGACTCCAGCTCGAATCCGGCACGTGCGATCGTGAGTTTCGTGAAAGGCTCGCCGAGCGGTGAGGCGTGGAAGGAATGCGGCGCGGGCTGCCCGCCGATCACCATGCGCTCCCAGCGCTTCTCGCGGATCTCGATGTGCGCGCGCTCGACGTGGGGGTGGCGGGCCAGGAAATGGCGCCCGAGCGTGAGCGCAAAATCCTCGATGCACGGCCCGAGATGCTCGTGGGCGAGGGCGATGATCGTGTTTTTGCACGTATCCGTGGCGACGATCTGCGTGTTGTCGCCGCTCAGATAGGAGCGCTCGAAGGCGCCTTCCAGCAGCACATCGGCGGAAATCTCGACGACGGATTGCCGGTCGCCTTCGACGGTCTTGCGCAGCACGCGCACCTTCTGCTTGCCGTAACGGTTCGAGCCGAGGATTGCCATATCCGGGGATATAGCAATGTCCGCGCCGGTCAGCAAAAGATTGCGGCGAATACGGTCGCGACCTAATGAAATCGTGATGGACGTCAAGGGATTGAACGCGATGGGCGACGCGGAGTTCGCCGCCGCGCTTGCCGGGCTCTGGGAGCATTCGCCGTGGATCGTCACGACGACGGCGACGGCCCGGCCATTCGACTCCCGCGACGAGTTGAGCATCGCCATGTGGGTCGCCGTGCAAACCGCCACCAGGGAGATGCAGCTCGCCCTGCTCCGCGCGCACCCCGATCTCGCTGGCAAGCTGGCCCGGGCCGGCGCGCTCACGGCGGACTCGACGAACGAGCAATCCTCGCTCGGGCTGGACCGGCTCACGGACGACGAATACGCGGCCTTCACCGCGATGAACGACGCCTATCGCGAGCGGTTCGGTTTCCCGTTCATCATCTGCGTGCGCGACAACACCAAGGCGTCGATTCGCGATTCCTTCGAGCGCCGGCTCGCTCATTCGCCCGAAGCGGAATTGCAGATCGCGCTCGACGAGGTGCGCAAGATCGCCGAATACCGTTTGCAAGATCGCGTGACCGAATGAGCGGAAAATTGAGCACCCATGTCCTCGACCTCGTGCGCGGCGGCCCCGCCGTCGGCGTGCGCGTCGACCTCGTGGATGAATCCGGCGCGATCCTGAAATCGCTCAGGACAAACGCCGACGGCCGCACCGACGAGCCGATGACGAGTGCGGACGGCATGCGTGCCGGCATATTCGAGCTGCGCTTCCATCTCGCGGAATATTTCGCCGACCACACCGGTTTTCTCGACGTCGTGCCCGTGCGCTTCCGCATCGCCGACGCCACGCAATCCTATCACGTCCCGCTGCTCTGCACGCCGTGGGCCTATTCGACCTACCGGGGAAGTTGAGCGTCGACCCGCGAATTTCTAGCTGGCTCGCCGAGCTGGGCACGATCACCGACGAACCGCCCGGATTGACGCGGACTTTCCTTTCTCCCGCGCTCGAACGTGCGAAGCAGCTCGTCGCCGGCTGGATGCACGACGCGGGTTTACGCGTCCATGAAGACCAGGCCGGGAATCTGATCGGCCGGCTCGATTGCGGGAACGCCGCCGCCGGCACGCTTGCCTGCGGATCGCATCTGGACTCGGTGCGCAACGCCGGAAACTTCGACGGCCCGATGGGCGTCGTGGCCGGCATTCTCGCCGCCGAGCGGGTGCGCGCCTCGGGAGCAGTGCTCCCATGTCATTTGGAAATCGTCGCTTTCGCCGACGAGGAAGGCGTGCGTTTCCAGACGACCTATCTCGGCAGCCGCTACTATGTGGACCATCTCGGCGAGGCGGAGCGGGCGTTTGCGGATGCCGCGGGGATCACCGTCGGCGCCGCCATCGCGGCGCACGTTCCGAATTTTCCGCCCCCGCCGGCGCGACACCTCATCGGCTACGTGGAAGCGCACATCGAGCAAGGACCGATCCTCGAGGCGGAGGGGTTGGCCCTCGGTGTGGTCACGGCGATCGCCGGCCAGACGCGCGCGCGCATTCTGGTTGCCGGAAAAGCCGGCCACGCCGGCACGACGCCGATGGGCATGCGTCGCGACGCCTTGACCGGCGCGGCGGAGTGCGTATTGCTCGTCGAAAATATGGCCCGTCGCGTGGACGGCCTCGTCGCCACCGTCGGCCAGCTCGAGATGAGCACGCCGGCGAGCAACGTCATCTCCGGTGGAGTGCAATTCACGATCGACATCCGCCACGCGGAAAACGCGACCCGCCAGCGCTTCAGCCGGGAGTTGTTCGCCGAGATCGAGAAGCGGTTGCACGCCCGCGACCTCGAAGTGCGCATCGAGATTCCGCTCGCCGCGCCCGCCGCCAAATGCGCGCCGAAGCTCTGCGGCCAGCTCGCGGAAATCGTGGAGCGCCACCAAGTCCGCTGCCCGCGGCTCGTCAGCGGCGCGGGGCACGATGCCGTGGCTCTCGCGGAGGTCACGGACGTCACCATGCTCTTCGTCCGCTGCCGCGACGGGCTGAGCCACCATCCGGATGAATTCGCCAGCGCGGAAGACATCGCCCTGGCCGTCGATGTGCTCGCGGAATTTCTGACCGGGTTTTCATCCGCCGCTCATGGTTGACCTCCTCATTCGCAATGGCCGTGCCCTCTCCGGGAACCAGATCGACATCGCCGTTCACGATGGAAAGATCGTCGAAATCGGCGCCTCGCTCGGCGGCGAGGCCCGCGAGGAAATCGACGCGGCCGGCCAGCTCGTGCTGCCCGGAGTCGTCGACGCGCATGTCCATTTCAACGAACCGGGCCGCGAGCATTGGGAAGGCTTCGCGACCGGCTCCCGCGCGCTGGCCGCCGGCGGAGGAACGACCTTCGCCGACATGCCGCTCAATGCCGCGCCGCCGACGATCGACCGCGCCTCCTTCGAGCTGAAACGCGCGGCAGGCGAGGCGTCGTCCGTGCTCGATTTCGCGCTCTGGGGCGGCCTCGTTCCGGAGAATCTCGACCGGCTCGAGGAGCTCGCGGACTGCGGCGTGGTCGGATTCAAGGCCTTCATGATCGATAGCGGCATCGAGGATTTTCCGGGCGTGGACGCGCGGGTTCTGCGCGAAGGAATGAAAATCGCCGCGCGTCTCGGCCTGCCGGTGGCGGTGCATGCCGAGGACCCGGCGATCGTCGAAAAATGCACGCGCGCCATCCGCGACGCGGGCGGAAAGGGCGTGCGGGAGTTTCTCGATTCTCGCCCGCCGGAGTCCGAGGTCGAAGCCGTGCGCGTCGCGCTCGATCTCGCCGGCGAAACGGGCTGCTCGCTGCATGTCGTGCATCTCAGCTGCCCCGGGGCGATTGCCTTGATCTCCGCCGCGAAGGCCGGCGGCCTCGACGTGACTTGCGAAGTCTGCCCGCATCACTTGCTGCTGAACGAGTCGGCGATGTTCGAGCACGGGGCCTTCGCGAAATGCGCTCCGCCGCTGCGCCGCGAGGCCAGCCGCGCGCTGGCGTGGGAAGCCCTGCTTGCGGGCCGCGTCGATTGCGTCGGCTCCGATCATTCGCCCGCGCCGCCGGATAAGAAACGCGGCGACGATATTTTCACCGCGTGGGGCGGCATCATGGGCTGCCAGCACGGCTTCCTGCTGCTGCTCGACGCGGTGCTCGCACAATGTCCCGACCAGCTGTCCGCCGTGTGGGAGCATTTGTCCGCGCGGCCGGCGGAGCGGTTCGGGCTCGGCGCGCGCAAGGGCCGCATCGCGCCCGGCCTCGACGCCGATCTCGTCTTCATCGAGCGCCGCGGCGGGCGGGAAATCATGACCGGGGAATTGCTCTACCGGCACCAGACTTCACCCTACGTCGGCCGCGAGATCGTCTCCCGGGTGGCGCGATCCCTGCTGCGAGGCCGCGATGTCGGCTTGCTTGAGGCACGCGGATGTTTTCTACCTAGATCATGAAGACCGCTTTTGGCGAAACCCGAACCCGTGTCGGAAATCGACACGCCTTGATCGCTCCGGACGGCCTCGTGCCGAGCTTGCTGCCTGGAATTTCCGGCGCCGTGGCAAACGTGATCATCTCGCCGGCGATGGGCGCGAACCTCACGCAACTGCTGCTCACCTTCGACGAAAACGGGCATGCGGAATTTATCAGCGAAGACGTGGAAACTTGCGCCTACATCATGGAAGGCGGCTGCGTCGCCGAGGTGGACGGCACCAGCGAGCCCTTGGAAACAGGGGGATTCGTCTTTGCGCCCGCCGGGAAAAAACTCGAACTGTCGCGACCCGCACGGGGCACTCGCATTACCGTTTTCCAAAAATATTACGACGAAGTGGAAGACGTGCCCGGACCCGCTCCGGTCTTCGGAAACGCGAAAAACATCGAAGGCGTGCCCTTTCTCGGCGACCCCGACGCGCTTTTAAAAACGCTCCTGCCCGACACGCCGTCCTTCGACATGGCGGTGAATCTTTTCACCTACAAATCCGGCGCGCGGCTGCCCTTCGTCGAGACGCACGTCATGGAGCACGGCCTCATCATGCTCGAAGGCGAGGGGGTCTATCGGCTGGAAGATTCCTGGTATCCCGTCACCGCGGGCGATGCGATCTGGATGGCGCCCTATTGTCCGCAATGGTTCGTCGCGATGGGCAAGGGGCCGGCGAGCTACCTTTATTACAAGGATATCAATCGGAGCCCGATGGAATGAGCGTCGATGCGGCTGCGCTTCAGCGGGAGATCGACGAACTCGCCGAAATTTCCTCGCATCCGGCACCGGCAGTCACGCGGGTCTTGTTTTCGGACGAGGATTTGCAAGCGCGAGCGTGGCTGAAGGAAAAATTCGAAGCCGCCGGACTCGCGATGCGCGAGGATGCCGTCGGCAACATCTTCGCCCGCTGGACCGGCACGGAGCCCGATCTGCCGGCCGTGGCCACCGGCTCGCACACGGATGCGATTCCTCACGCCGGAAAATACGACGGAGTCGTCGGCGTGCTTGGCGGCCTGGAAGCCGTGCGTGCCTTGCAGCGCGAGAGTTTTCAGCCGCGCCGCTCGCTCGAGATCATCATGTTCACCGCGGAGGAACCGACGCGTTTCGGGCTCGGTTGTCTGGGCAGCCGCCTGCTGGCCGGCACGCTCGATCTTGAGGAGGTTTCCAAATTGCGCGATCCGGAAGGTCGATCGCTGGAAGACCTGCGCGCCAAAGCCAAATGCCGCGGCGAGCTCGAATCCGTGCGTCTCGCGGCCGGACACTTTCACGCCTTCGTCGAGCTGCACATCGAGCAGGGGCCGATTCTCGAACGCGAAGGCCTCGATATCGGAGTCGTGGAAAAAATCGCCGCGCCCGCCGCCTTTCGCGTGTGCATCGCCGGCGAGGGCGGTCATGCGGGCGCGGTGCTCATGCCCGGTCGTCGCGATGCCGGTCTCGCCGCCTCGGAAATCGCGCTCGCGGTCGAAAACGCCGCGCTCCATTCCGGCAGTCCGGATACCGTGGGCACGACCGGCGTTTTCCACATCGAGCCGGGTGCGATCAACAGCGTGCCCGCACGCGCGATGATCGAGATCGATCTGCGCGACACCAATCTCGCCACGCGCAACCAGGCGGAGGCCGCGATTCGCGACGCCGTCGCCGACATCGCCGCGCGCCGCAAGGTCGATGCGGCCATAGAAGTGATCAATTCCGATCCGCCCGCGATCTGCGCGCCGGAGATCGTCGAGACCGCATCCGCCGCGGCCGCCGCGCGTGGCTGGAGTGTTTCCCGCATGGTCAGCCGCGCCTACCACGACTCGCTTTTCATGGCCTCGATCTGTCCGACGGCGATGATTTTCATTCCCTGCCGGGGCGGCTGGAGCCACCGGCCGGACGAATTTTCCAGCGTCGAGGCGATCGAAAAAGGCGTTCGCGTGCTCGCCGACTCCCTGCGTTCGCTTGCGGCCTGATACAGGGACGCTCTGGCATTCGACCTGCTAGTTGCTAGATTCGTCGTATGCATGCCCCGAGAAGCTCGCCCAGCACTTGCTCGGACAGCTTCAGGATCGTCGTCAACGGTGCGAGCCGCGAAGTGCGCGGCATTTCCCCGCAAACTTCGCTCCTCGACTGGCTGAGGCTCTCGGGGCTGACGGGCACGAAGGAAGGCTGCGCGGAAGGCGATTGCGGCGCCTGCACCGTGGCGCTCGTGGATCGCGATGCGGCCGGCCGGCCGGCCTATCGCGCGGTGAACAGCTGCATCGCGCTGCTGCCAATGTTCGCCGGTCGCGAGATCGTGACCGTGGACGGACTCGCGCGGGGCGAGAAATTGCATCCCGCGCAGCAATGCATGGTGCGTCAATACGGTTCCCAGTGCGGCTACTGCACGCCGGGCTTCGTGATGTCGCTTTTCGAAGGCGCGTATCGCGATGGCATGTCCGGTCACGCGGCGATCGCGGACCAGCTCTCCGGCAATCTCTGCCGCTGCACCGGCTACCGCCCGATCCGTGACGCGGCCTGCGAACTTTTCGCAAAACCACTCGACGATGAATTTTCGCAACGCATCAAGGACGCCGTTATCGAGCCGGACGCCGGCGGCTACGAATTCGATGGCCAGACTTTTCTGCGTCCGCAAACGCTCGACGAATTGCTCGCTTTGCGCGCCGCGCGCCCCGAAGCGTCGCTGATTGCGGGAGCGACGGAAATCGGCGTCGAGATCAACAAGAAGTTTCGCAGGTTTCCGACGTTGATCTCGGTCGAAGGCGTTGAGGAATTGCGCGCGTGCGAAGCCACGGAAGCGGAATGGCGCCTCGGCGCCGGCGCCACGCTCACGCAAATCGAGGAGTCGCTCTCCGGCGAATATCCGTCGCTTGCGCGGATGTTCAGCGTTTTCGCATCACGCCAGATTCGCAATCGCGCCACGCTCGGCGGAAATCTCGTCACGGCATCGCCCATCGGCGACAGCGCGCCCGTGCTGCTCTCGCTCGGGGCCGACGTGGAGCTCGCGTCGACCCAAGGCCGCCGCCGCGTGTCGCTTGACGAATTTTTCACCGGCTACCGCAAAACCGTTCTCGCGCCCGACGAGGTGATGACCGCCATTCTGCTGCCGCGCGAAGTTTCGATAAATCGCCGCGCCGCGTTTCTCAAAGCCTCCAAGCGTCGCGAGATGGATATCAGCATCGTCGCGGGAGCGTTCAATCTCGCGCTGGACGAGGCCGGAGTCGTGCGCTCCGCGAGAATGGCCTTCGGCGGCGTGGCCGCAAGTCCGGTGCTTGTCTCGCCGGGCGTGCTCGTTGGCCGGCCTCTGGACTCCGCGGCGATCGACGAAATGGCCGACGTGCTCGCGAAGGCTTTTTCACCGATTTCCGACGCGCGCGGCAGCGCGGCTTTCCGCTCCGAGCTGGTCGTCGGTTTGTGGCGAAAATTCGCGAGCGGCGAGGAGAGCGAGGCGCAGGAAATACCGCCCGATTTCCAAACAGACGCTCGCTGGCCGGTGGCCGACGAATCGCGCGATCTTTCACACGAGAGTGGCGTGTGGCACGTCACCGGCAAGGCGCAATACGTCGAGGATATCGCCTTGCGCCGCGGCGGCATGCTCACGCTCTGGCCGGTCTGCTCGCCGCACGCGCACGCCCGCATTTTAAAAATCGACACGGCTGCCGCGGAATCGATGCCAGGTGTCGCCGCCGTCCTGACCGCAAAGGATGTGCCCGGCATCAACGATGTCGGCTGCTCGCGTCCCGACGAAATTCTGCTCGCCGACGAGATCGTGGAATTCCACGGGCACATGGTCGCGGTAATTATCGGCGAGTCCAAAGAAGCCTGCCGGGCCGCGACGAAGGCCGTGAGCGTGGAATACGAGCTCCTCGAGCCGGTGCTCACGATTGCGGACGCCATCGCCAGGGACAGCTTCCACACCGAGCCGAATTTCATCCGCCGCGGCGACGCGGGTGCGGCGCTCGAGGCTTCTCCGCATCGTCTCGAAGGCGTTTTCGAATTCGGCGGCCAGGAGCATTTTTACCTCGAATCCCATGCCGCCTGGGCCGAGGTGCTGCCGGACGGCGGCGTGTTCGTTAGCAGCTCCACGCAGCATCCGACGGAAATCCAAATCATCGTCGCGCGCGTGCTCGGCGTGCCGCGCAATGACGTCGTCGTCGAGGCGCCGCGCATGGGCGGCGGATTCGGCGGCAAGGAAACGCAGGGCAATACGTGGGCCGCGCTGGCCGCGCTCGGATCGTTGAAAACCGGCCGCCCCGTGCGCGTGCAGCTGGACCGGGATCTCGACATGGCGCTCTCCGGAAAGCGCCATCCGTTCCATTCCGCGTTCGATGTCGGGTTCGACGGCGACGGCCGGATCGTCGGCGCGAAGATCGATCTTATTTCCAATGGCGGCTGGTCGCTCGATCTTTCGATGCCGATCACCGACCGCGCGCTCTTCCATCTCGACAACGCCTATTATCTGCCCGCGGTGGAGTTTTCCGGTCGCGCTGCGAAGACGCACCTTGTCTCGAATACCGCCTTCCGCGGCTTCGGCGGCCCCCAGGGCATGCTCGTCATCGAGGAAATTCTCGCCCGCATCGCCCGCATGCTCCAGTTGCCGCCCGAGATCGTGCGCGAACGAAATCTCTACCACGGCCACGGCGAAACCAACACGACCCCCTACGGGCAGGAAGTCGGCGACAATCGCATCCGATCCTTGTGGGACGGCGCGCTTGCGAATGCCGATTTCACAGGCCGGCGCGCCGGGATCGAAGCCTGGAATGCCGCACATCCGATGGTGAAGCGTGGACTCGCGATCACGCCGGTGAAATTTGGAATCTCCTTTACCTTCACGCCTTACAACCAGGCCGGCGCGCTGCTGCTCGCTTATGGCGATGGCACGGTGCAGGTGAATCATGGCGGGACCGAAATGGGGCAGGGGCTTTCCACGAAGATTCTTGGCATCGCGATGCGCGAGCTCGGCTTGCCAAAGGAACGCATCCGGCTCATGCCGACGCGCACGGACAAAGTGCCGAATACTTCCGCCACCGCCGCCTCGAGCGGCGCCGACTTGAATGGCGCGGCGGTGCGCGACGCGTGCCTCAAATTGAAGCGGCGTTTGCGAGCTGTCGCGGCGGCGATGCTCGATGCGCCGGACGATGCGGAGGTCGCGTTCGAAGACGGCCGCATTTTCTTTTCCAACGCTCCGGACCGCAAGGCGACGTTTGCCGAACTCTGCGCGAAGGCGCACATGGAGCGCGTTTCTTTGTCCGCGACCGGGTTCTACAAGACTCCGGAAATTCACTGGGATCGTGCGACTGGCCAAGGCAGGCCTTTTTACTATTTCGCATGCGGCGTGTCGGTCAGCGAAGTGGAGGTGGACGGCTGGACGGGCATGCACCATGTGCGGCGCGTGGACATTCTCCACGACGTCGGCGAGTCGCTGAATCCCGGCGTCGACCGCGGACAGATCGAAGGCGGCTTCGTCCAGGGGATGGGCTGGCTCACGCGCGAGGAACTGCTGTGGGATGGCGCCGGCCGCTTGCTCACGCATAGCGCCAGCACTTACGCGATTCCGGCCTTCAGCGATGCGCCTTCGGATTTCCGCGTGCGGCTGCTGCCGAGGGCCGCGCAGGAAGGCGTGGTGCATGGCAGCAAGGCCGTGGGCGAGCCGCCCTTGATGCTGGCGATTTCGGTGCGCGAGGCGATTCGGGACGCAGTGGCTGCATTCGGGAAGCCGGGCGGTCCTGTCGAGCTGGCGTCGCCGGCCACATGCGAGGCCATTTTCTTTGCCGTGCGGAAGCGTTTGCCATGAGCCGGCATTTCCTATCCGGCCAATTGGTGGACGTGCACCGGCGAACGATTTTTCCGGCCGAGATCGGAATCTCCGGTGGAAAGATCGAGTCGATCTGCGAAATCCCGCACGCGCCGGACCGCTTCATCATTCCAGGTTTCGTGGATGCCCACGTCCACGTGGAGAGCTCGATGCTGCCGCCCGCGGAGTTCGCGCGCCTCGCCGTGCGCCACGGCACGGTGGCCACGGTGAGCGATCCGCATGAAATCGCGAACGTGCTCGGCATCGAGGGCGTCGATTTCATGCTCGAGCATGCCCGCCGCACGCCCTTCAAGTTCTGCTTCGGCGCGCCGTCCTGCGTGCCGGCGACGAGTTTTGAAACTGCGGGGGCGGAGCTCGACGTCGCGGCCGTGACGGAGCTGCTCTCCCGGCCCGAAATCGGCTACCTGAGCGAGGTCATGAATTGGCCGGGCGTGCTTGCCGGCGACGCGGGAATGCTCGGAAAAATCGCCGCCGCGCGCATGGCAGGGAAGCCCGTGGACGGCCATGCACCGGGTCTGCGCGGCGCGGATGCGGCCAAATATGCCGCCGCGGGCATTCAGACCGACCACGAATGTTACACGCTGGCTGAGGCGCTCGATAAAATCGAAGCCGGCATGCTGATCGCCATCCGCGAAGGATCCGCGGCGCGAAACTTCGACGCGCTGGAACCATTGCTGAAATCTCATCCTCATCGATGCATGCTTTGCAGCGACGACGTGCATCCGAATGCGCTCGTGCACGGACATATCGACCGGCTCGTGGCTCGCGCGGTGGCGGGCGGAGCGAATATTTTCGACGTGCTGCGGGCGGCGTGCGTGCGCCCGGTCGAGCATTATCGATTGCCGGTCGGTTTGTTGCGGGTGGGAGAGGCGGCGGACTTTGCCATCGTCGATGACCTTGCGAAATTCCGGGTGCGGGAAACGTGGATCGATGGCCGTTGCGTGGCGCGCGCTGGAAACTCGTTGCTGCCGAAAGTCGACACGCTCCCAATCAATCGGTTTGCCGCGCGGCCGATCGACGTCTCACGGCTTCGCGTTGCAGCGTCCAGTCCGCGTCTCGAGGCCAATATCATCGAAGCCTACGACGGCCAGCTCATCACCGGCCACCTCGTGCAATCTCTCGAAGCGCCCGGGGGGAATTTGGACGGAAGTCTCTCGCTGGACATTCTCAAAATTGCCGTGGGGAATCGATACGCCGATGCGCCCCCGGCGATCGGATTCATTCGTGGTTTCGGTCTCAAGCGCGGGGCGATCGCCTCGTCCGTCGCTCACGATTCGCACAATGTCGTGGCCGTTGGAGCTTCGGACGAGGCGCTGTGCCGCGCGATCAACCTCGTCATTTCGTCCCGCGGCGGAGTGTGCGCAACGGATGGGGAATCGGATCTCCTCCTCCCGCTGGAAATCGCCGGATTAATGTCCGTGCTCGATGGCGACGAAGTCGCGGCGCGCTACGAAGAAATCGCCGCTTTTGCGCGCAGGCTCGGCTCGGAATTGCGCGATCCATTCATGACGCTTTCGTTCATGGCGCTGCTCGTCATTCCAGATTTGAAAATGAGCGATCGCGGACTGTTTTCCGGAAAGCTTTTTGATTTCGTCAACGTCATCCCCGCATAGTTGCCCTCCGCGGGGAGGCGAGAATTCGCGACTCCTTGGTCCGTCCGTATCTTAGTTCCTACGAAGGAAGTGGAAACTGTGCCGTGAAGGCGATCACCCGATCATGCACCGCAGCCAGCGCGGTTGGATCGTGGCGTGCTTCGAGCGCGCCATGGAGCAGGTCGGCGATCTCCATCATTTCCTCTTCTTTCATGCCGCGGGTCGTGGCGGCCGGAGTGCCGACACGAATGCCGCCGGTCTTGGTGATCGGCTCGGTATCGAAGGGGATCGCGTTTTTGTTCACCGTGATCGCGGCTTGATCGAGCGTGGCCTGAGCCTCGGCGCCGTTGAGTCCGCGGGAGCGCAGATCGACGAGCATGACGTGGTTGTCCGTGCCGCCGGAAGTGATCGTGTAACCGAGGCGCGCGAGGCTCGCGGCCAGGGCCTTCGCATTCGTGACCACCTGCTGGGCGTAGGCTTTGAACGAGGGCTGCAACGCCTCGTGCAGGCAGACGGCCTTGGCGGCGATCACGTGCATGAGCGGGCCGCCTTGCACGCCGGGGAACATCAGGCTGTCGATTTTTTTGGCGTATTGCTCTTTGCAAAAAATCAGGCCGCCACGGGGTCCGCGCAGGCTTTTGTGCGTCGTCGTGGTGACGAAGTCCGCATGGGGAATCGGCGTCGGATGCACGCCGCCGGCCACGAGGCCCGCGATGTGCGCCATGTCCACGAAAAGATACGCGCCGACGGAATCCGCAATCTCGCGCATGCGCTTGAAATCGATCGTGCGCGGATAGGCCGACGCGCCGGCGGTGATCATTTTCGGCTTCACCTCCCCGGCGGTTTTTGCGAGCGCGTCGTAGTCGATGACTCCGGTCTCCGGGCTCACGCCGTAGTGCGTGACCTCGTAGAGTTTGCCGGAAAAATTCGCCTTGTGGCCGTGCGTGAGATGGCCGCCGTGGGCGAGGTCCATGGTGAGGATTTTGTCGCCGGGCGTGAGCACGCTGAAGTAGACGGCGGTGTTCGCCTGCGAGCCGCTGTGCGCCTGAACGTTCGCGTGCTCGGCGCCAAAGAGCTGCTTTGCGCGGGCGATGGCGAGCGACTCGACGACGTCGACGTTTTCGCAGCCGCCATACCAGCGGCGGCCGGGATAGCCCTCGGCGTATTTGTTGGTCAGGCAGGAGCCCTGCGCCTCCATGACCGCGCGGCTGGTGTAGTTTTCCGAGGCGATGAGCTCGATGTGCTCCACCTGGCGGCGGGCTTCGGCGTGGATGGCTTCGGCGATTTCGGGATCGACGGATTCGACGTGCGGAATGGTTTCGGAGGATTCGATGATCATGGATTTTTGCTGGTCGATGAATTTAAGAATATCGGGAAGCGCGCGTTTGATCGTGTCCTTGCAGCGTGCATAGACCTCGCGGCCCTGACCGATGGGATCGGGGACGTCGCACGGCGTCTCTTCGAACTCGCGCAGGAGACGGGCCTTCCCGTCGGCGCCGGGAAAAAGCAGCTCGAGCATGTTGAGGTGGTCGCGGGTCATCGCAAAAATCAGATCCGTCTTCTCGATGAGCGCCTCGGTGATCGGCTGGCTGCGCTGGCGCGAAATGTCGATTTTCTCCTCGTCGCGCAGCACGCGCACGGCATCGCTGCTCGGTGCCTGGCCAAAGCCCGCGCTCACGCCGGCGGAGGCCACTTCGATGTCGCCGCGATCTTTCACGAGCGCGCGGAAAAGCCCCTCAGCCATCGGGCTGCGGCAAATATTTCCCGTGCAGACAAAAAGAATGCGTTTCATTCGGCGTGCGTATGCGGAGCGATCCGACGGACCGTCGCGACGACATAAGCCTAAAAGCTCGCGCGCCCAAGTCAACAATTCCGCCCCGCCATGGTTGACGAAACAGGCGGATGGGGTTGTCTTGCTGGCCGGATGAGATTTGGATTTTTTAAAACAGGCCGCGTGTTTCGGCGCTCGCTGGCCGCCGGCGCGCTCGTGGCGCTGGCCGGTTGCGCCTCGGTGCCCGAGCTCGGCGGGTTGGTGGATCGCGGCACGAAGGATCGCACGATCATCGTCCGTCTCGATGAGCAAAAAGCTTATCTTCTCCATTACGGCGATGTCGTGGCCGTTTCCCCGGTCTCGACCGGTCGCGAAGGCTACGCGACGCCGGCTGGTAAATATCGCGTCGTCCAGAAGGACATCGACCACCGCTCGACGCTCTACGGCGCTTACGTAAAAAACGGCCGGATCGTGAAAGCGAACGTCAATGTGAAGAAGGACAAGAAACCGGCGGGCGCCACATTCATCGGCGCGCCGATGCCGTATTTTCTGCGCGTGAACGGCGCTGTCGGCCTGCACGCGGGCCACGTGCCGGGTTATCCCGCCTCGCACGGCTGCATTCGGCTGTCACCGCGGCAGGCGAAGCGCTTCTACCACGCGGTCCAGGTGGGAACGCCGGTCATCATTTACCGATAGGCAATGGGCGACGCCCGGGCAGCATTCACACTTGTCCGCAACGCGGCGCCTGCCTAACGTCACGGCCTCATGGCCGACCGAGACGCCTGGGAACACCCCCTTTACCGCTTTGCACACCTGTTGCTTCGCGATCGCGAGGCGGCGCGCAAGGCTGTGCTGGAAACGCTCGAAGCCGGCGTCAAAAAACGCCCGCCGCATATCGATCCCGAGCGGCTCATCATGCTGCAGTTTCGCGATGTGCGACGGCGCGCGTTGAAAAGCCAATCCGGAATCCCGGCCGCGCCGACTCCGAAAGGCGAACTGCCCGCGGATGCCGAAATGGCCGCGCGCGGAGCCGATGCGGAAAAACTCGAGAGCGTGCTTTATGCCCTGCCCGAGCCGGGCCGCACGGCCTACGCCCTGTTGCTGCTCGACGCCCTGGAGAGCGAATGGATCGCCAAAATGCTCGGACTCGCCCAGGCGGAATTCGCCGAAGTCGTTCAAGGCGCGCGGCTGGCCGTGCACCAGGCTCTCACATCCCGGGTGGAGGCCGCGCCATGAACGCGCGGACCGCCCGGCAAGTGCTGCGCGCCTATCGGCCGAGCGGCGAGGACGACGACGAACGCGAGGTGGTCGCCGCGTTGAAGATCGCCGCGAAGACGCCCGCGCTCGAAGCGGATTTTCGCAATCAGCTCGCCTTCGACCGCTTGCTCGCGCAGACGCTGGAAACCGCCCTGCCGGAGGAAATGGCCGCTTCGTTCGAAGAGGTCGCGCGCCGACTCGAGGGGAAACGCAGCCGCAAGTTCACGTTCCGCGACCCTGCCATGCTGGCCGTCGGCCTGGCTTTCCTCATGCTCGTCGGGCTGCTGGCCTGGATCTTTCTGGGCAAAATGGGTTCGTTCGCGGGCATGCAGGAGGCGATCGAGCTCGCGCAGCAGGGCGACAAGGCCGGCCCGGCTCAATTCCAACCGATCGAGACGAAGGCCGCCGCGCTCACGGATTGGTTCGTCGTGCAGGATTTCGACGGATTTGTCGTGCCCCGGGGCATGGAGTCCGCGCCAGTGCTCGGAGCGCGGACTTTCAAATACGACGATATGCCCGTCGCGGTCGCGGCCATCGCCAAACCCAAGTCGCTCTGGTATGTCTTCGAGGCTAATCCCTTCGGAATTTCCCTTTCGCCCGGTGAGTGGAAAATCGTGGAATACGGGCAGCAGAACAAACGCGCTCTCGGCGTCACGCAGGTGGGGGCCATGGCTTTCGTGATCGTGTTGCGCGAAGGCGGCAAGGCCGACCTGCAAAAATATCTCGATTCGCTCTCGCACACCCCTTGAGGCGCCCGGGGAATTCCGATAAAGCCCACGCATGGTTTCTCCCAGTCGGTTCCAATGGAAGATCTGGTGGCTCGCGCTCACCGCGGCCGCGATCTACATCTTGTATTGGGTCGTCGGCAAATTCGGCGGCCTGCTCCTCGACGCGCTCGCGTTCCTCAAGCCGGTAGTTATTCCGCTGGCCGTGGCCGGAATTCTTTCCTACCTGCTCGATCCCGTCGTTTCCTGGCTCACGCGGAAACGTTTTCCGCGCATATGGGCCGTGATTACGGTTTTTGCCACGGCCCTCGCGATCCTTGCCTCGCTGGTGGTGTGGGTGGTGCCCACGATTCATGATCAAGGGATCACGTTCGGTCAAAAGCTGCCCATTTATAGCAAGCAGGCGCAGACGCTCATTCAGTCGACCATCGAACGCGCCAAACATTTCGCGGAGCTGAAGATGTCCCAGCCGAAGGGCCCGGCCGCGGAAGCGGCCGATCCTTTCAACGCTTACATTTCGAACGGCATCAACGAAGGAATCACGTGGCTGCAGGATAACACGCCGAAGATGCTCGGGAGCATCGGCAACTTCGTGCAGGCCGGGATCGGAAAAACGTGGGGCGTTTTGGGAATCCTGCTCAGCCTGGTATTGGTTCCGGTTTTCCTCTTTTTCTTTTTGAACGACGGTCCGCAAATTGGCGCGACGTGGAGCAACTACCTGCCGTTGCGCGCCTCACCGCTCAAGAGCGAGATCGTCTCGCTGCTCAGCGAGATCAACAGCTATCTGATCAGCTTCTTTCGCGGGCAGTTGCTGGTGAGTCTGATCGATGGGCTGCTCATCGGTGCGGGCTTGCTGATTATTGTCGGCCTGGATTTCGCCCTGCTCATTGGTCTGTTGGTCGGCGTGCTGGGTCTCATTCCCTATCTGGGCATGCTCATTTGCTGGATACCGGCGGTGCTGATGGCGACGGCGCAATTTGGCGATTGGTTTCATCCGCTTCTGGTCACGATTATCTTTATCGTCGCAAATCAGCTCGATGGACTTGTGATCGCGCCGAAGATCGTCGGCGAATCGGTCGGCCTGCATCCGCTCACCGTCATTATTTCCGTGCTCGCGTGGAGCATCGTGCTCGGCGGCCTGCTCGGCGCGCTGCTCGCCGTGCCGCTCACCGCGACGCTCAAGGTGCTGCTCAAGCGTTATTTCTGGGACAAGTCGCCGCCGGCCTAGTTCGCCGGTCGAGAAAGCAGCTGCTTCTTCGCTTCGGGAGAAAGCTCGGAGTTCGCGATCCACGCGCGCGCGTTGGCGGAGTCGTTGCGCATCCAGTTTCCAGCCACGTTCGCGAGCCGGCTCAGGCGTTGTTTTTGATCCTGGATGGACTGCGCCCACTGGACGGCGGCCTTCGGGTCGTTTTCCACCAGGGAGCCGACAAAATTTCCCACCACGGCATCGCGTTCCGTGCTCGCCGGGACGTGGGAATACCACTGCAACGCCGCCGACGGATCATCACGCACCCAATTCGACATCACATTGCCCATGGCCTGCTGGCGGGAGTTTCCATCGGCGAGCGCACCGGCCCAATTCGCGGCGGAGACCGGATCCTGCCGGGCCCAATTGCTCGCCAGGTTCCTCACCGCGTCGCGCTGGATGTCTTGCGGAAGTTGCAGGACGAGAGCCGCTGCCTGCTCGGGATACTCGGATGACATTCCGGAAATGACGCCGTTCATGACCACTTTTTTCACGCTGCCGTCGGTTTGGGATTGCGCCCATTGCCGGGCGGCGGCCGGATCGTTGCGCGACCACACCCGGGCGATGTCCTGGAGCATGTCGTCCTGTCCGGAGTTGGAGGTGACGAGATCGACCAAGCGGAGGGCGTTTTCGGGATTATCCGAGGCGGCGATGTAGGAGAGATTTCGAATCATGCGATTGCGTGCCGTGCCTTCCGGTCGTTTTTGCAGCCACGCCAGCGAGCCGTCGAAATCGGAACGCACCCATTCCTGCAGCACTCCGGAAAAGGTCTCCTGCTTCGCTCCGCTCTCGGGGATGGTATCGATCCAGGCCAGCGCGGCCTCGCGATCGCTCTGGCTCCATTGATTCGCGACCACCCGCAAAGCCTGGGTTCGAAATCTTCCGGCGGGCAAATTGGACGCACGCTCGGCGGCTTTCTCCGGATCGCGCCGCACCAACGCCGGGAAAATCGAATAGGCGAATCCGAAACCATCGGTGGTTCTGGATTTGCGCAACGCCAGTTCGAGCGCGCCATCGGGGTCGGTCTCGGCGAGAGTGCTGATCAGCGTTCGCCCGGCATCCCGTTTGAGCTCGCCGGAGGGAAGCGCATCCACCCAATGGCTGGCCGCCTCGAAGTCGTTCGATGCCCATCCGGCCAGCGCCCCGAGCGTGGCTTGGTCGCGTTGCTCTCCCGGCGGAAGCTTCCGTGCATAAGCGATGGCGGCTTTCGCATCGACGCGAGCCCATCCATTAAAGATCACCGCTCCCAGAAAATCGCGCTCCATCCCGCGGCTGGATTTCAAGAGCGCCTCCGTGACTTCCCTGGCATTGGCGGGTGTGAGGCTGTCGGAAAGCCACCAGAGGCGGCCGAGGCGGCGGAGATAATTCGGCTCGTTGATCGCATCCTGAAAACCGGCGACGAGCTCCTTCGTGGATTGCGGCCTGCGATCGTCCAGGGCAAGCGGCAACGCTCGTTTCGAAACCGTGCTCGCGCTTGTCGGTCCGCCGCCGGTCCCAAGGGATGCGGAACTGGAGCCTTTCGACGGCGTTCCGGAAGGAAAGATCGCGGAAAAGCCAAGCCCCGCGGCAAATGCCAGCGCTGCGGTGAGCGCGAGGGGGAGAGCGGATTTCGGGTTCATCGAATCGCTGCGGTCAGGCGTAAAGTAAATTTTCCCGACCGCGGAATCAATGCCGCGGTGCGTTGCCCGGCACGTTATTTTCACGGCGCGGGCCTGGCCGGTGATGGCGGCGCGATGGCGCCTCCCGTGGTTCGGCGGAGATCTTCCCGGCGGCAATCGGAAGTCAGGCGCGCCTTCCGCATTGACAAGAAGGCGCAAACTTCGACTAATTCGACCCCATGATTTCCCTCATCATTGCCGGCGGAGTTTCCATGGCTGCAAATGCCAAGCCGATCGAATGGCCCGACATCGACAACCACACCCTGCGCGGTGAGCCGATCGTGGCCAGCAAAGTCGTCTGCCGCACCATGTGGGGCACGCCCATGCTGCCCAATGGCAAAGGCGGCTACAGCCTGATCGCGGCCATCAACGAAGATTTCATCACCGAGAGCCTCCGGCAACCGCCGCAGAATCCGCGCGGGATGGTGGCCTATCGTCCACTGCCTCCGGTCGAAGCAACGATCGAGGCTCCGATTCTGTTGCCCGAGCCTCCCGCGGTGACTCCGCCGGCTCCCGCTCCGGTGAACGCCGCACCCGTCGAGGATGCGCTTCCCGACGCCACTGCTCCGGCCGACGCCCCAGCCGCGCAATAGCGAGGATTCTGGAAATTTTGCCAAACCCGCGACGGGAAACTGTCGCGGGTTTTTTTGTTCTAGGCACGCGTGGAATCCGTCGCTTCCTTCGAAGTCGTGACGGTGAGCACGTCGTGGGGTGCGCTTTCGCGTTGGCCGGCGGGGGTCACGCGCGTGAAGAGTGCGTTTTTGCGGAGCGTCGCGAGATCGCGCGCGCCGAGGTAGCCCATGCCCGACTGCACGCCGCCGATGAGCTCGCCGAGCACGAGATCGAGCGGGCCCGCCGCTTCCTTGAGCGCCTCGATGCCCTCGGGGGCGGCTTTCGTTGTCGCATCCTTGCGCTCGTGGCCGTAGCGGGCGGCGCTGCCTTCCTTCATCGCCTCGCGGCTGCCCATGCCGCGGTATTGCTTGTAGAGCTTGCCGCCGATTTCGATGATGCGGCCGGGCGCTTCGTTGCAGCCGGCGAGCAGGCCGCCGCAGATCACGGCATCGGCGAGCGTCAGCG
>JAATET010000047.1 GCA_015655545.1 Chthoniobacterales bacterium
CCAATTGTAGGGGGACAGTCCCGCTGTAACGGCGGGATCCGTCGCCGGGATGACGATCTCGGCATGGGCCGCAATGGCGCCCAGCGAAGCAACCAGTGCGAGCGCCCTGGGGATGGAGTTACGCCTTGTGGTTCGAAACAATGTGCTTAAAAGAATTTGATGCGCTTTACTTTGTCGGACGCCCTTCTTCATCGAGATTGACCATGCAAAATGGAATCGAGGCGCCGCAGCGCCCCACGATAAATTGCCTGGTGTCCTGCGGCGGTTGGGTGACAGCCATCAACCGTGCTGTAAGTGATGTGGCCCAAGTCGACGAGGTAGGCAAACTTGTCATTGCTGCGCTTCTGGTAGTCGGTAAAACCCGCCGTGACCTCCTGGCGTGCTTTGCCGGAGACGGGAATCATCACGATGATCTTGGTGGTAGGAGCGGAGACATCGCGGATTTGTTGCAATGAGTCGGCCACGGAATCCGGTGCCGTGGTTGCGTTTTGGCCAAGGTTGATCAGGATCACACCGGGGGCGGGATTCAGCTTGCCGTCCTGAAGCCGGGAAACAGTGCTGGTGATTTGCCGAATCAGCGCGGGAACGGAGGGGATCGAAGCCAGTCCCCCGTGCCACGCATCGCCTCCGTAGGCGATGCGCGATTCGATGTAACCGTAATGCTGCGCGAGCAGGTAGCCGTAACTCGCACGGGCATCACCGATCGTCGCCCAGGTGTCCCCCGCGACCTTTCCCTGTCCCGCCCGCCCATTCGCGCCATCCCCCGAAAGAATGGAGTCGCCGAGGTTGATCCAGACGGGGGAAGCAGGAAGTCCCGAGGAGACCGCGACATTGTCGGCCACCCGAAATCCGGTGATGCAGACCGAATTGAGCGGATGGTCGCCATTGAACCGATTCTCGAAGGGCGAAAAGCCCATCAGATAGAGATCGAGCTTAGGATTCAGCGTGGAGACAGTCAGGGGAACATGCGTTTCCCCCGGAGCCAGCTGATGCACCTGCCGCTTGCCCCCGTTGACCGACCATGCGATGACGGGGTAGCGGCTGGACGCCATGGTCAATGCGGAGGTATCGACGATCAAATCCACGCCGGTCATCCCCTTGAAATTCAGAGCCAGGGAGGATCCTCCTCCCGCGGAGGAGATCATGCCGTCCTTGACGACCCAATTGTAGGGGGACAGTCCCGCTGTAACGGCGGGATCCGTCGCCGGGATGACGGTCTCGGCATGGGCCGCAATGGCGCCCAGCGAAGCAACCAGTGCGAGCGCCCTGGGGATGGAGTTACGCTTTGTGGTTCGAAACAATGTGCTCATAAGAATCAAATGTGGCGGTGCGTGAATGGAATTTTTCCGAATGTGGCGTCCTTACTTTTCAATTTTTCGGAGGAGCCGAAGGCAGGAATCGCGACGGGGGCCACGAAGGCTGGTGAGCTGTCATACCGGAAAAAATACCTGTTGCCGAATCGGGGGCTTCGACCATGCGATAAGTTGGTTCGGCGAGTCTCGACGAGGAGGTTCGTTCCAATGGGGAGGCAAATTCAATACCCGTAAGGGATGGGGGTTATTTCAAATCGGGCTGCTCGAATTTCACCCGGCCGGTGGACTGGGCGACGCCGATGCGGACGTAATTTTTGTTGTCGAGAATGTCTTGTCCGCCGAGGGGGCACGCGTGATTTCAAAAATGTTCGCCGTCGACGAGCTCTTCTGGCTGGTGCTGCCCGAGGGAAGGAACTCGATGTAGGCGTAGCTGATTTGCTTACCGGCCACGGTGGCGTCGAACATCGAATGCCCGCCTGAGCTAGCGTCCTCGTCGCTGTGGGTGTTGCGGCGGAAATAAACTCCGGTGGGCAGGTCGTCCATGCGGCAGGCCAGCTCGAAGGCGACGTTGCCGTTTTCGTCGACGTCGGCGGTGTCCTCCGGCACGCGCAGGATGCCGTAGCGGTGAAGCTTCCAGTCTTCCGCGGTCTCCGGAGCATCTGTCACGATGAAAAAGCGGGTGCGGCAATTTTTCGTGATCGCGAGCTGGCGGGCGGCGGAAACGGCGCCGCTGACGGTGGCGGCGACCGTGGAGACGCCGGCGTTTTGCCCGCGACGGCTAAAGGCGCTCACGCCGAGCGTGGTGACGAGCGCGATGATGGCTATGACGGCGAGCAACTCGATCAGGGAAAAACCGGCCCGGCCGAGAAAAGGGGCGGACCGCTTCGCGCCGGAGCGCGACGCGGAGGGGATTCGTGGATCTTCAGAGGGGAGCATGACGAGGGGAGAGACTTTTTAAGGCGCGGGGCGAACGCGTCCAGATATATTACTTTCGCAGGAAATCGGAGGCGGAGGAAATGAAGGGTTTTATGGAATGACCTTTTTCAGAGGGAATTTCCGATTCCGTTTTCGGAGAAATTACGCGCGAAAATTCAAGAATCAAGTATCAATCTATTCCTCGCCGCGGGGTGGATGAACACTCGCGAGCCTTCCCATCTTTCCCCTGCTCGCCGCTGGCTACCAAGCGATATTCAGCCGCCATGCTGCAGCTCAAGGATCCCAGCCTTTCAGGACGCAGGCCTATCTCTGCGGCGAGTGGCGTGACGCAAGGCCCGCTCATCGACTGAAAAGCCGCGGAGAAAGTGGAGGGCCGGTCGCCGAGGCCGTCGGCAAAGGCGCGGAGTTCCTGCTCGGCGGCCAGTGCCACGCGCTCGGCGGCACATTCTACTGGCCGACCGTTCTGGGCGATGCGACGATGGACATGGAATTCGCGCAGGAGGAAATCTTTGGCCCCGTCTCGCCGCTCTACCGCTTCGAGACCGAGGCGGAGGCGATCGCCGTGGCGAACGACACCAGCGTCGGCCTCCTTGCCGGAGGCGGAGTAGCGGATGGGGAATGTGTAGTTGCCGGGGCTGAGGTAGATCTTTTGAACTCGATCCATTCGTTGGCGGCGGTGTTGTTGATGGCCCAGCTGCCGGGCGTGACGGATGCAGAGATCGTGAAGGCGATTTCCTGCAGGTGGAGGCGGTAGCTGCTGCCCCCGGAGTTGGCGGTGATGTTCAGGCGGTAAAACCGGTAGGAGCCAGGTGTCCGCCGATTCTACTCGATCGCCTTCGAACTTTGCCCCCGGCCCTCATCCCGGCAGCGGACCTTCGCAACGGATGCCTGCGGGCCGCGATCTTCTCGATGCTCGAGAATCTGACCGTCATTCATCGGCTCGAATCAGAGCGGCCTCGCGTTCACGTCCCCAGCATGGAACTCGAACGCTTCTTCATGAGCTGCCTGCGACCACAGGCCCTCTTGCACAAACGGATCGGCTGGTCAAAAGCACGTGGAGCGAAAAAACTTCAAACGTTCGAGGACTACCTCGGCATCCGCGAGCCATGAGTCTGCTCGTTTATCTCATGATGGGGATCGCGGTCCTCGTTTTCGCGACATAAGTCGTCATCGGGCTGATCGAATTTGCGGCAAACATCGTGCTGATCTTCTGCGGCGTTTTCCTCTGGACCGTCGCCATTATGGTCGAACTCTGGTGCCGACTGTGGAAAATGGCAATGGGAAGGTAGGGGTGCCACCGCACTCAAATCCGGATGCAAGCAATTCCTTTCCTCCGACCTTCGCCAATACCAGGTCGAATGATGCCATCGAAGGATCCTTTTCCCTCCGTTCTCAATCCACTCTCGATAGCTACCAAAATTGGGCCATCTGATAAAGCTTTACTGGCGGCGCTATAGAATTTGGCTTCCTCGTCTAAAAATCCGAATCGCAGCAGTCTTGCCACTCGGAGGTCGAAGCACTCTTGAGCCGGTTTGGGAAACCATCTTGAAATGGGCGGGCAATTTCGCCGTCGCCACGGTCGTCCCGATATTCAGCCGAATCTTTCAGGACTCAGTGACGGCAGATCATGTCGCCGCCGGGTTCCCGATAACGCCTCGACATCTCGGTTGCGGAAAAAGACATTCGCCGTGCACCATTTTCGCGGATTTGTGACCTAGACGGTTTCGCGGCTTCTGATAGTCTCATAGGAGTGAAAATCACGTCCTCCCCCTTCACTGTATTCCTTTTCACCGCGACGTTCGCCGCCACGGCGGTGCATGCCTCGATCTTCACGCAAATAGACGAAGGCAGCAGCCACACCGCCTTCGATAGCAATATTACCGCCCATCTGATCCGCAATGGCGAGTCGACCCTCGCCTCGATGGTGACCAGCCATGCTTCCTACAATGGCTTCCCCGCATCCGGACTGAACGACGGAAGCGCAGCGTCAAATTCCAATCTGACATATTATTCCATCCGCAACCCCAGCGGAGGCGCCTCCTCCGTCTGGCTTCCGGTGACGATCACCTTCACGCTCACCGGGAGTCTGACCGGTTATGACATCAGCTCCATCCAGACGATCGCCGGATGGAGCGACCCTTATCTCGGCGATCAGAAATTCCAGCTCCGGCTTTCCGTCAACGGAGGGAAGCTCACCGACTATGGCACCTGCACGAGCATCGCTGCGTTGAATGGCGGCAACAACTCCACAATGGTGACGCTGGCCGACGACTCCGGCCCCATCGCAAGTGGTATGACGGGCCTCCAGTTCGTCCTCATGAATCCGAAGACGACCCAGGGCGGCTCCGGAGGCACTGTCATTCACCAGCTTCAAGCCTTCGGAACTCCGACGTCCGGTCCCAAGCCGCAGGTCTGGGGCCTCGTCGGCACGGGGCTGGCATTGATCGCGACAGCCGCGCGCCGCCACCGCCGCAAGTCAGCATTTTCCGGACCGAATGCCGATGGCGGTGTGCCAATGGCCCGTCGGCATTCAGTCACGGTCTTTTCATTAAACCGCACCGGTTCGAAATTTCTCCATTTTCCGGCAACCATGTGTGGCCTTCCCTTTCTCCGCGCTCTCGCAGTCATCACCACGACCACCTTCTGCCATGTTGCGTTCGCGGAATTACGCATCCTGCCGCTGGGCGACTCCATCACGGAGGGCGATGGAGGCTCGGGACGCCTGATTCCCGGCGGATACCGTGACCCGCTGGCCCGCGCCCTGAATAACGCGAATATCCCATTCCAATTCGTCGGCGACTCTGCATCCAATCCCTCGGATTATCTGACCTCGATCGGCCAGGACCGGCACAGCGGCCATGGCGGCTGGCGCATCGACCAAATCCAGAGCAACATCACGAACTGGCAGCAATCCTTCCTGCCCGATGTCATCCTGCTCCATATCGGAACGAACGACATCCTGCAAAACCGCAACCTTGGCACGGGCGTCGGTTTCGACACCTCCAACGCGATCGCGCGTCTCACCACCCTCCTCGACACGCTTTATTCGAATAATAGCTCGCTAAACGTCATCCTCTCCACGCTCATCCCCATCGACGACAGCCGCAACGACTACGTCAAGAACTACAACGCGTTCCTCACCTCGACCGTCGTTCCACACTTCCTTAGCTTGGGCCGCTCCATCACCCTCGTCGACAACTACGCAAACTTCGTCACCGACACCGGCGCGGTGCGCGCCGATCTCTACGACAACACCAACGTACATCCCAATGCCGCCGGTTATCAAAAAATGGCCGACGCCTGGTTTTCCGCGATCAAGAACACCCTGGTGCCGCCGGACCCCCCGGCACCACCCTCGCCGCCGGCGACCCTCCATTCCACATCCCAGGTCAGCGCCGGCACCGCGAGCCTCGACGGGAAGATTCGAACGAACCTCGTCCGCGCCGGCGCCTCGACACTCGAAAGCGTCACCGTCAGCCATGACCCTTCGCTTTCCGGCACCTTCAAGACCACGGGGTTGAACGACGGTTCCGCCACGGCGTCCTCGAATCTGACCTACTATGCAGTCAACGAGCCCACGGGAAACCTGCCCGCAACCATCACCTTCACGCTCCAGGGAAGCGCCTCGGGCTACGACATCACGAGCATCGAGTCGCTCGCGGGCTGGAAAGACTCCAACATCGGCGACCAGAAATTTCAGCTCCTGCTCTCGATCCGCGGCGACGATTTTCTGGACTACGGAACCTACTCGGCGACCGGTGCGCTCGGCGACTTCGCCTCGCTCGTCACTGTCACAGACGAGTCCGGCCGCATCGCCTCCGGAGTCACCGGAGTCCGGTTCGTCTACTTGAATCCGGACGGCACCCAGGGCGGCAACGGCGGCACGGTCATCCGCGAGCTTCAGGTTTTCGGCACGGCAAGCGCGGTCCCCGAGCCGTCCGCCATCGCCCTGCTCGGGGCCGGCGCGCTGGGTCTCGTCGGCTGGCACGCTCTTTCGCGCTCTCGGCGGCCGATTTCGCGCTGAGCGCGCGCGCCGCTCGCGGGCATTGCCTCATAATCTTCGAGCGATGCTTCACGTCATCCTCGTCGAACCGGAAATCCCGCCCAACACCGGCAACATGACCGCCTCTGCCTCACGGCCGGGGCGCGACTGCACCTCGTCGAGCCGCTGGGGTTCGCGATTGACGACCGTGCGCTGCGCGGAGATGGATTATTGGCATGAAGTTGACCTGCGCCTCTGGCCCGACTTTGCCTCGCTCCAGGCTGGCGTGGAGCACGAAGCGCGGTTTTTCTTTTTCACGACGAAAGATCCGCCGCCTTTATTGGAATGCCGGCTTCCGGGACGTCCCGGTGTCCAGGACAAGACCTTCAAAGAAATGGCGTTACGGTTTCCGATCCTCGAACATCTTCGCCAAGCGCGCAAGGCAGCGCAACGGCTCTCGAACTTTACGCTTCCCGTTGGTAAAGACGGACGGAATCGGAAGTTGCTCTCCCCCTTTCATCGACGACTGGATGACCCCAACCGAGCAGCAATAAGTTGCTTTTAGGTCTTGGTGCTTTGGCGAAGATGCTCTCGTCGGCGCTGAGCTATTTCGGCTTTAGGATTCCGGCGTCAGGAACATGTGGGAGCTTGGCAGATTCACCAAACTGCTTCCCAACACTGCCCGTAACCTACTCAGTAACGAACTTTTTGCCGGGTATCGAACAATTTGGTGATCACGACATACTACCTCGGGAACACCCTGGCACAGCATCTCATTTGGAAGCGGCATTCCCGTTTTTCAAAAATTCCCTGAAAGGCCGAACAAACTTGGCTCTCGCGCAGGCAATACTGTAGAAAGCAAATGCAAGACTCGCTTTTCTCTGTTGAACAGCTTGGTATTGGTTTCCGCCTTAGGTGTTCAGTCCCGGAGAGAGATGGAACGGAATGCGAAACCATGCCAACTTCTGAGCAATTATGGGACAGATACTACACGGGAGCGCCCGCACGACGGCGGCAGTGCGTCGGGCGATCCAACATAGTCAAGAGAGCCTGAGAGCACTGGCCGCCCGCTACGAC
>JAATET010000040.1 GCA_015655545.1 Chthoniobacterales bacterium
GACGAAATAGTGCTGGAACGCGCGCGCGAGCCACATGGCGTAGAACTGGTAGTCGGTGACCACGATCGAAAGTTTCGTCTCGAGCTGCTAGCGGCGCAGCAGATGCGCGATGACGCCGGCCGGCATGAAATGCGTGCAGACGATGTGATCGGGGTTGAAGTCGTGGATGAGATTGATGAGCGGCTGGGCCTGCGCGACGTCGATGAGCAGGCGCACCCGGTCCGTCGCCCACGGATCGTCGCTGCGCTCATACCACCAGCCGAGGAACTCGGGCATCACCGCGGAGAGCCGCTTGTAGAGCCCGGAGTAGAACTGCTTGTGGAGGACGTTCGTGTGGTCGAGCGAGTCGTCGGAAAAGACCTCGCCGACGTGCGGATGGGCGCGGAACGCCCTTTCGAGCGCATCGGCCGCCTTCATGTGGCCGGAGCCGACGGAAGCCGAGAGGATCATGATCCGCTTTTTCATCGGGCGAGCAAGGTCCGCAGCTTACACAAAAAGGCGAAGGCCAGCCTCAGAATAATTTTCCGACGCGCCGGGTTTTCCCCCTTCGCATGTTTCCGATTTTCCACTCCGGACCTATCTTCGCGCCGCGAAATGGCGCCAATAAATCTCGGCCATGAGGGCGTGGGCGGCATCCTGCCGCAGGTGCATGGTATCGGCAAAGACGGGCGGGATGCCGGGAGGGAGGCGCAAAGAAAAATCCTCGACGGGAGCGAGCCGCCCGAGCTCCGCGACATAGGACCGCTGGAGCGCGGCAATCTTCGCCTCGATGCCGCCGCTCACCGCGGGATTCAAGGGCGGAAAGAAAAAAACGATCCGAATGCCGCGTTTGCGCAGCCGCTCGACGAGCGGCGCGATGACTTCGCGCGTGCGTTTTTGCAGGCGGGCCGAATCGATTTTCAAAATGGTCGCTTTCCACATGGCCGCGGATGCCTGCCCGGCCTTCGGCAATGGCGCGGATTCTTCGGGACGAGCGAGATTCACGGCCCGGTCGAGACCCGCCACGCCGGGATCGGCAAGGCGCGCGGGGTCGATGTCCGCGCGCTCCGCCGTGGCCAGGCGATCTCTTTTTCCCACGGATTGCTGGCTGAGCATATCGACGGACGACGCGAGCGTGCCGAGGCCGAGGGCATAGAGAGCGGGCCAATCGGCGAGGCGGAGAGCGTTCGCCGCGCGGTCGATTCCCGGCACGCCGACCCGCTCGACGGGCGCGGAAAAAAGCACGGCGCGGAGTCCCGGCAAACGGGGCAGCTCGGCCGTGAGCAAGCGGACGCTCTCGTCGAAGGATGCGCCGCCGACGGAGAGATTGAGCACGCGATCCTGGCCGAGCTTGAAAATGCGCGGAGAATTCGGCCAGCGGCACATCGTATCGGTGCGGGAGTCGCCGACGACGGCAAGCGTCACTTCGTCGAGCGCGGCCCGGGGGATGCGGCGAAGCTCTCCGGCGGCCCAGAGCATGGTGTCGTTCTTGCGGGTGATGTTTTCGCGGATGAGGCCGAGATGCGGCATCAGGCGAAAATCGAAAGGATCGACGGCGAGATTGAAGGCCGCGACCGGGACGGCGAGCAGGAAAAACACCAGCCCGAATCTCAGCCAAAAACGGCGGCGGGGCGGCTCGGGAGCATGATGGGCGGAAAAGCGCATGGCGCTCTAAAATTGAAAATAGATGAACGCCTGCTGCTGCACGGGCATCGAAAAGATGAGAAAGAGCGCGAGGGCGGCGCAGGTGATGCGGAGCCCTTCCGGAAGGCCGCTCCAAATTTGCTCGGAGGTCTTGCTCCGGACCGTCCATTGATAGGCGAGCAGCCCGGCGACGACGGCCAGCGCGAGGACGAACATGTTTTCATCGACCACGCTTTTCGTGACGCGCGCGACGAACATCGAACGCAGGATGGACCACGCTCGCTCGAACGATGGCGCACGAAAGAAAACCCACGTGATGCAGACGAGGAAAAACGTGACCGCCATTGCACTGACGAGACGCACACCCGTCCAAGGCAGCAACCATGCGGGCCAGAGGCGCACGACGATCCGCTCGGCGCAGAGATAGAAGGCGTGCAATCCGCCCCAAAGGACAAAACGCCAGTCCGCGCCGTGCCATAGTCCGCCGAGCAGCATGGTGATGCAGAGATTTCCGTAAGTGCGCGGAAGGCTGACGCGATTTCCACCGAGCGGAATGTAGAGATAATCGCGCAGCCACGTGGAGAGCGAGATGTGCCAGCGCTGCCAGAAATCGGAAAATCCCGCCGCCGCGTAGGGATGGCGGAAATTATCAGGCAGCGCGAAGCCGAAACACATCGCGACGCCGATCGCGCAGGTCGAGTAGCCGGAAAAGTCGCAAAAAATTTGTCCGGCGAACGCGAGCGTGCCGCTCCAGGCATCGAGCGTGGAAAGGCGCTTCACGGCATCGTAGGTGAGATTCACGACCGGCGCGAGGATGGCGTCGGCGAGGACGATTTTTTGGAAAAGCCCGAAGAGCAGGAGCAGCAAGCCCCAGGAAAATTGCGCCTTCGTCGCGCGACGCGGCGTGTCGAGCTGCGGGAGGAAATCGTGGCCGCGCACGATCGGGCCGGCGACAAGCTGCGGGAAGAAGGTCACGAAAAGCGCGAAATCGAGGAACGACTTCGCGGGCGGATGCGAGCGGCGGTAGATGTCGATCGTGTAGGAGAGCGATTGGAAGGTGTAGAACGAGATGCCAGCCGGCAGCACGAGATGCCAGAGCATCGGCTGATAGTGGATGCCGAGCGAGCCGAGCAGCTGCACGGCGTTTTGCTGCAGGAAGTTTCCGTATTTGAAAAAACTGAGCAGGCCGAGGCTGGAGCAAAGACTGAGCAGCAGGTAGGCGCGGCGGGCGCCGAGGGTGCGGCAGCGGCCCATGCGCGTGGTCGTAAACCAATCGAGCACGGTCGTGAACATCAGGACCGGCAGAAACGCGATGCTGAACGCCGCGTAGAAATAATAGCTCGAGACGAGCAGGATGACCTTCTTCCATGTCCACGAAAGCGGCAGCTGGCAGAGCCCCAGAATCGCGACGAAGAAGACTAAGAAGGAAGTGCTGTTGAAGACCATCGGTCGAGCGCCGATCTACGGGCGGAGAGCCGACATGACAAGGCGCAAACAGCGCGGTCAGCGGGCCGCCTTCCGCCGGAATGGGAGTTCATCCGCGGGCTGCGGCGCAGGAGCGGGAGCCGATTCGCGGGCGATGGCCTGGAGCTCGCCCGCGGACCAGGGTGCGGCACGGGCCGCGGTCAGGCCGCGGCGCTGTCGGACGAACTCCACCGGAATCGGCGGCGCGGTGTTGCCCCATGCGGTGCGAATGTAGTTCAGCACGGCGGCGATTTCCTCGTCGCGAAGAATGCTCCAGCCGGGCATGGCATTGTCGAAGGCCGCGCCGCCGACCCGCACCGGACCCTGGAGGCCGTTGAGCAGGATGGCGACGAGATGATTGTCGCCGCGCCAGTCGCGCCCGAGCACCCATTCGCTGCCGGCCAGCGGCGGATAGACGCCGGGAACGCCGAGACCGGTGGCCTGGTGACAAAGGACGCAATTCTGCGTGAAGACGCGCCGGCCGAGCGTCGCGGGATCGTTCGAATCCACCGCACCGCCCGCCATGCCGCGACGGGGATTGAAGGATTCCGCGCGAAATCCGCCGCTGTAAAACGCGAGATACATTCCGCCCCAGAACACGAGCGCCATCATGATCGTGACGAGCCAGAGCGGCACGGATTCGCGGCCTTCGGCGGGTTCGTCGTGCTCGCGGAGGATGGATCCGTGTATCTTGGAAAGATCGATCTCCTCGGGCTGCGGCGGATCGCCAAAGGATTCGGGCTCGGGAGGCGTGCGCTCGCTGCTCATCTTTTATTTGCCGGCGTCCGCGGCGGGAGGATCGCCGGCTTCGGGGAGCGGGTAGTTGTGCTTGAGCGAAAGAAGGTAGGCGACCAGATCGCGAGCGTCCTGCGTGGGGACGACTTCGTATCCGCGCGGCGGGGCGTGCGGACCGTGGACGGCCACCGCTTCGAAGCTGGGGCGGTCTTTGATCGGCTGCACTTTGAAAAGGAATCGAAACGACGGCATGATCGAGCCCGGCGTGACGGTGCCGGGTTCGTAAAGATGCTGGTAGTGCCAGACGCGGTCGGGGCGCCGCACGTCGATGTTCGTGAGATCGGGACCGGTGCGCATCGTGCCGAGAAACGGCGGACTCTCTCTTATATAATCACGCGCGACGGTCTGGCGCGGACCCCAGCCTTTCTCGATATCGGTGGAAAGCCACGCGGGGCGCACCTGCTGGCTGTGGCAGTAAATACAGCCGTTCGCGGCATAGACGCGTTCTCCCCCGATGGCGCTGGCGGTGAGCGGCGGCGGCACGAGTCCATCGCGCGAAGCCTCCGGCGCGAGGCGGCCGAGTTTGAGATACGGATACGCGACCAGTCCGATCCATGAGGTCGAGAAGACGAGCAGGATGCCGACGAAGAGCAGCGGGAGCTTGTTCATACGGCGGGAATTTCCGGAGGCGAGAGCAGCGTGGCTTCCGCCCGGGGCCCGCCCTGGCGAAGCAGCATGCGAATGAACAATACCGCAAAGACGAGATGCGCGGCGCTGAGCAGGATGCCCGAGCACGCGCGCACGAAGCGGAACGGCGCGACCGTTTTCAGCGACGTGAGAAAGGCGACCTGCGGGTCGTTGAGCTCCAGCCCTTGTAAAAATCCGCCGAGCGTGAGCGAGCCGACCATCAATGCGACGCCCGAGGCCGCGAGCCAGAAGTGCCAGCGAATCATCGCCGCCGACGGCCATTCCCAGCCGACGAGACGCGGCACGATATAATACATCGCGCCGAACATCGTCATCGTGAAGAAACCGTAGAGCCCGAGGTGCGCGTGGCCGATCGTGTAGTCGGTGAAGTGCGTGAGATTATTCAGCGACGGAATCGCCATCAGGCTGCCTTGCAAGCTCACGATCGTATAAGTCATCGCGCCGACGACCGTGAACCGCAGCGTCGGGCTCCATTTCAGGTAATGGAAATGCCCGCGCATCGTGGCGTGGTGGTTGATCGCGACCGTGATCACCGGGATGAACATCATCACGCTCGCCACCACGCTCGCGCTGATCATCCAGGCCGGAAACGGCCCGCCGATGAGGTGGTGCATGCCGTTCCAGCTGTAAAAAAGCGCGAGCGACCAGAAGCCGAGAATCGACAAATAATAGCTGTGAATCGGACGGCCCAGCACCTTCGGAATCATGTAATAAGCGCTCGCGAGACCGATCGGCGTGAACCACAGGCCGAGGACGTTGTGGCCATACCACCAGTTCACCGCGCCCACGACCGAGCCCTGCACCGGCTGCCAGATGAGCAGCGTATTCGCGGTCGCGTAGAGCCAAGGGAACCACAGGAACGCCGCGAGCAAATACCACTGCGAGACATAGACATGCCCCGGGCGGCGAAAGCGAAACATGATCACGCCCCACACGCCGATCAGCGCATACGCGACAAAAAGAATCGGCGTCGCCCAACCGGGAAACTCCAGCCACTCGATGGAGCGGCTTTGCCCGGCGAGGATGCCGATCGTGCCGGCCAGCACGCCGAGATTCCACGCAATGCCCGCGCCGATCAGCAGCCCGCGATGCCGCGGCGCCACGCGGCACAACCGCGCCATCAGCCAGATGCCCACGCCGATGCCGACCGCCGATGCCCACCCGTAGACCATGATGTTCAGGTGCGCCGGCCGCACGCGGCCGAAGGTCAGCCAATCCGCCGAATCGAGCAGATGCGGAAAACTCATCTTGAATGCCGCCAGCACGCCGAGCAGCGAGCCGAGCAGCAGCCACGCGACGCCCGTGCCGAAAAAAAGCAGCACCGGCGCGCGCAGCGACGCATCGATCTCCGCGCGCTCGACATAGCTCCGCGCATCGGGCGGCGTGCCGGGATTCAACGACTGGAGAAGATCGCTCATCGCGGCGAATCGTTCGATGAAGCTCGCGCCCTCGCCTCGCGGCTGCGCGCATCGGGAAAACAATCGCCCGGCTCGCCCATCGGCTCCGACGCGTCGAAAATCACCTCCGGCGCCTGTTCGAGATTCTCGAGCTGGCCATCGTTCACCGCCCAGAAAAACGCCAGGAGCGCGCTACCGCTCAGGAGCCCGAGACCGAGGAGCAGCAGAATCACTCCGGCCTCCATCAGCGCGCACCTCCGGGAGCCGCCATGAGCAGGAGTTCTGTAAGGCCGAAAAACAAACCGATCAACACCAGTCCGAGCAGGAACGTGCGCCAGGGGGGCGGGGTGCGTGGCTCGGACATCGTCAGCAAAATGCCGTCAAAGCACGTGAAATACAATCTGTCGCGTGCTTGGTTTTTGTGGGGTTACGAGCAATGCTGTGCCCCCGTGGGTCATGTCGCGATCTTCCGCCAGCGGTTGCCGTGCGTGGGATTATTTCTTTGCGCCGCCGCGGGCGTCATCGTCGGACGCTATCTTTTGCTGCCCGGCTGGATCTTCGCGGCCGCCGCCGTCCTTGCTCTCGCCGCCTGCCGTCTGCGCCCATTTCGCGGGATGCTCCCGATCTCCGTGGCGCTCGTTTTCGCCGCCGCGCAGGCCTGGCAATATCGGGAATCCCCCGCCTCGCGGCTCGCCGCGCGGCTTTCCACCACACCGCATGCCTGCGAGGCGACGATCGAGGTGCTGGAAGCGCCGCATCTCTCCGCGAACGCCGAGCGCTGCCGTTTCGCCGCCCGATTGCGCTCGATCACGGTCGGCGGGCAGGCTCTGCCCACGGGTTGCCGGGTGCTCGTGCTTTGGAACGGCCCGCCGCCCGCTTATGGCGGCGATTACGCGGTGCGCGCTTCGATTTCGAATTGCCCGCCGCAGCGAAATCCCGGCGCGTTCGACTACAGCGCATGGCTGGCGAATGCCGGCATCCGCTCGCAGGTGGAGATTTTACACCCAGGCGATGCACGCCTGCTGCACACCGGCGGCAATCCCCTCATCCGCTTCGCCATCGCCTCGTGTGCGTGGATCGAGCGCACGATTTCGCTCGGCATCGAAGGCACCGAGGAGGCCGGGCTGATCAAGGCGATGACGGTCGGCGACACTTCCGACGCGCCCGACTCGCTCAAGGCCGCCTTCCGCGAAACGGGAACTTTCCATCTTTTTTCGGTGAGCGGATTGCACGTCGGCATCGTCGCCGTGCTGCTCTGGGCCGTGCTCGGCGCGTGCGGCGTGGAGCAGCGGCGGGCGGTGCTCGTCATCATTCCGTGTCTGTTTTTTTATGCGCTCCTCACCGGCCTCAGCGCGGCCAGCGTGCGCGCGGCGATCATGCTCTCGGTCATCGCCGCCGGCCTGCTGCTCGATCGCCCGCCGGTGGCGTTGAACAGCGTCGGCGCCGCGGGCCTGGCGCTGCTGGCGTGGGACTCGTGCGAGCTCTTCAACTCCGGCTTCCAGCTCTCGTTCGGCGCGGTCGCCATGATCTGCCTCGTCGCCATACCGGTGCAGCGACGGCTCAATGCGCTCGTGGCACCCGATCCTTTCGTGCCCGCCCGCCTCATTCCGACCCTCTGGCGGATTGCGCACTCACTCGCGAGCGGCGCGCTGCTGCTCGTCGCCGTCTCCTTCGCCGCATGGCTCGCGTCGCTGCCGCTCATTATCTATTATTTCCACCTCGTCTCGCTCTCCTCGATCCCGGCGAATCTCCTCGCCGTGCCGCTCTCGAGCGCGATCCTCACGCTCTCCGCCGTCTCGCTGGTCGCCGGAATTTTTTCGCCATGGCTCGCGAGTGTTTTCAATCACGCGAACTACCTCCTCGCGAAAATTCTCATTTTCATCGTAAACGCTTTTGCATCCGTGCCCGGCTCCGCCATCTACGTCGGCCCGCCCCCGCCGGCGGGGACCATGGCGGAATTGGTCGTGCTCGATGCGGCGAAGGGCGGAGCCACGGCGTTTTTTGCAGGAAACCAATCGTGGCTCGTCGATGGCGGTTCGGATTTTTTTGCAGGGGCGGTGACGCTGCCTTTCCTGCGGATGAGCGGAGTCAATCATCTCGACACGCTCGTCCTCACGCACGGCGACGCGCAGCACATCGGCGGCTTTGACGAAATCTCTCCGACGCTGCACCCGCGCTTGATTCTGGACTCCGGACTGCCGGATCGCTCCCCGACCCGCCGCCGAATTCTTAGCCTCGCCTCGATGCACCGCGCCACGGCCGGCGCGACATTTCCGCTCGACTCATCCACGCGCGTAAAAATCCTCTATCCGCCGGACAACGCAGACGTCGCGAGTGCGGATGACAAGGCGATCGTGCTGCGGATCGAGGTCGGGAATTTCTCCGCCCTTCTGATGTCCGACTCCGGAATCCACACCGAACAGTGGCTCCTCGCGCACGCCGCCGGCGAGCTGCCCTGCGACTTGGTCACGATGGGACGGCATCTCTCGGGATTTTCGGGCGATCCGGAATTTCTGCGCGCCGCCCATCCGCGCGCGCTCATCGCCACCGCCGCGCCATTTCCCGACACCGAACGCATCCGCCCGGAATGGGCCTCCGCCGTGCGCGCGCTCGGCATCGACCTCCTGCGCCAGGATGAAACAGGAGCTGTGACCGTGACGGTGCGCGCCGATTCGTTTATCGTGACGCCTTATCTTTCCAGCGGCGGCCCACCGCGCACCTTCACCCATGCCATCGATCCTCAGCGTTGAAAACCTCGCCATCCACCGCGGCAAATCGCATCTCGTGCGCGAGATCAACTGGACCGTGCGGCGCGGGGAACATTGGGTCATCCTCGGCGCGAACGGCTCCGGAAAAACTTCGCTTCTCCGCGCCCTCGGCGGCTACCTGACTCCGAGCGAAGGCGCCGTGCACCTGCTCGGCGAAACCTTCGGCGAGGCCGATTGGCGCGAGCTCCGCACGCGGCTCGGCTTCGTCAGTGCGAGCATTGCCCAGCTCCTGCACGACGAAGACAGCGCATTGGAAATCGTCGCCGGCGGCCGGCAGGCCATGATGGGTTTCTGGGGAAATCTGACCACTGCCGACCGCGCCGCCGCCCGCCGGCTGCTCAAAAGCCTTTCCGCCTCCGCGCTCGCGGAAAAGCCGTGGCAAGTCCTCTCCCAGGGCGAACGCCAGCGCGTGCTCATCGCCCGTGCCCTGATGGCGCGTCCAAAGCTGCTGCTGCTCGACGAGCCATGCGCCGGCCTCGATCCCGTCGCCCGCGAGCGCTTCCTCGCTTTTCTCCAGGAAATGGGATCGCAAAAATCCGCCGTTCCAATGGTGCTCGTCACGCACCACGTCGAAGAAATTTTACCCGTCTTCACGCATGCCCTGATCCTGCGCGAAGGCCGCACGCTCGCCTCTGGCCCGATCCGCGAAATTATTTCCGAGGCGACGTTGCGCGCGACCTTCGACGGTCCTGTGCGTCTTGCGCGAAGCGGCGGGCGTTTCCAAATGGGCATCGGAGATTGAACGGCAACGCTTGCAATCCTCGAACGAGTTCCTATTCTGTCACTCCCATTTCGGGACGGCTGGATAGCTCAGTTGGCAGAGCAGAGGACTGAAAATCCTCGTGTCGGGGGTTCGATTCCCTCTCCAGCCACTTCTTCTTTATATCAGACGCTCGCTTCGCCGAAAAGTCTCGGAGACCGACCCATGACCTCGGCTTCCGCCAGCCGCTTCGCGAGAAAAGCCCGCTCGGACTCCAGCTCCGCGAGGCCAAGCGCATTTCGAAAATGTTCCGCCGCCTCGTCAGATCGCCCTCTGCGAGCTTCGAATTCCCCAATCACGGCATGCAATAGATAATAGGAGTTCAGCTCCCGTCCGTTCACGATTTGCTCCACCGCTTCGAGACCCGCCTCGGGACCCCGGACGTAGGCCAGCGCGACGGCGCGGTTCAACGCCACAACAGGAGAACCATCCAGCTCCATGAGCCGTTCGTAGAGCGAGAGAATGCGCGGCCAGTCGGTGGACGCGTCATCGGCCGCCAGGCAATGGCACGCGGCGATGCCGGCCTGGAGATGGTATTCGCTGAGGTCGTCCCCACAGGCTGCCTGGCCGAGATGCAGGATGCCGCGCGAGATCATCGCCTGATTCCAATGCGAGCGATCCTGCTCGCGGAGGCGGAGGATGTGCCCGTCGTCGTCCACGCGCGCGGAAAGCCGCGCCCCATTCAGCAGCATCAAGGCAAGCAGCGCGTGCGTGCGCGGCTTGTTGCCCGCCGGATGCCCGGCCAGGAGGCTGGCGAGACGGATCGCCTCGTGGCAGAGATCTTCTCGCACCAGGCGGTCGCCGCTCGAGGCCTTGTAGCCTTCGTTGAAGAGCAGGTAGAGCGTCTGCCGCACCGCGTCGAGGCGGAGGGAAAGATCGGGACCGGCCGGAATCTCGAAAGGAATCCGCAGCTCCTGAATTTTCTGGCGAGCGCGGGTGAGCCGTTTCGCGATGGCGGCCTCGGTGGTGAGAAACGCCTTGGCAATTTCGACCGGACTGAATCCGCACAGCGTCTTGAGCGCGAGCGCGATCTGCGATTCCGCAGGAATGATCGGATGGCAGCAGGCGAACATCAATTGCAGGCGGCGATCCTTGATCTCCTCATCCAGCAGGACGGCATCATCGGCCCGGGCGGGGGATTGCTCGATGAAAGTCACGATCTCCGGTTGCTTCTCGTAGAATCGCCGCTCGCGTCGGACGACATCGAGCGCGAGATTTTTCGCCGTCTGGGTAAGCCATGCGGCGGGATTTTTTGGGATGCCGTAAAAGGGCCAGGTCTGCAACGCACGGGCCAGCGCCTCCTGCACGACGTCCTCGGCCAGTTGCAGACGCTCGATCCCGAAAATGCCCGTCAACACGGAGACCAGCTTGCCCGCTTCCTGGCGGAAAAGGTGATCCGCGAGCCGAGAGATCTCGCTGCCGCCCGGAGCCTCACTCTGCCGAGCCACGGGCTACGGGGATACCTGGGCCAGGGTCACTCCCCGGCGCTCGAAACTCGGGCAGGACTCCGCGACCGGGCGCACCTCGACGGTCGCCCCGACGTCCAGCAGCGGCCAGCCTTTGGCGATTTCCACGGCCTCGTCGAGCGTGTCCACGCGCACGAGCAGGTAGCCGCCGATGGTTTCTTTCGACTCGGCGAATGGGCCGTCGGCGACGGTGCGGGTTTTGCGGCCGGCGATGATTTTGCCCTCGTCGTGGAGCGGCTGGGCGGCCTTGAGCTTGCCTTGCGCGGCGAGTTCGTCGAACCACGCCATCGTTTTGGCCATGATGTTTTGCATTTCGTCGGGAGAGAGGTCCTTGTCCCAATCCGTGCTGCGGAAGAGGATCATGTATTCGGATGACGGCGTGCTCATGATTTGATGATTCCCGGGAAAAATAAAATCCGCCCGACTATGGCTTCGCGGCGGCCGCGGAAACCGCGGTCAGATTTCTGAGACCTTCCTCGAATTGATCTCCGACCATTTTGTCGCAGTTCATGAAAAGGCCGACTGCCTTGAAGAGGAAATTGTTTTGTCCGGACATGGACCAGCTGACCGCGGTCCCGTTGTCCTGCGGCTTGAAGGTAAACTCCGCGTCGTTCGTGCCCTCGAAAGGCTTTTTGAATTCCAACTTGAAGCGCACCAACTCGCCGGGGCGGCTTTCGGTGATCGTCATGCGGCCCTCGCCGATTTTCTCGTTGCCGGCCCAGGAGAAGGAGGCGCCGACGCCCGCGGACGGGCCCGCGAAGCTGACCTTCGCCGCGGGGTCCATTTTCGCCCAGGGCGACCAGGCCTGCCATTTGTGAAGGTCGTTCACCTGCTCGAACACGACTGAAACCGGGGCCGGAATGGAGGCTGACCTCGTGACGCGAAACTCGGAGGGCTGGCTGGCCACGACGATCAGGAAGATGGCGACGACTGCCGCGAGGCCGAGGAAGATTTTGAGAATCACAAGACGTTTTGCCTGGTTGATTTTTTAGCGGAGTAGTCCGGCGAAGGCTTTGCGCCCGGACCAGAGGAGGAAGGCGGCGAGCAGCACGATCATGATGATCATGGGGTTCAACAGGTCTTGGGGATGATCGATAAAAATGTGGAAGGCCAGGATGTTGATAATGATCGGGCCGAGCACGAGGAGCCCGAAGTTCCGCGTTTTTGGAATCATCACCAGGACGGCGCCAATCAACTCGAGGCATTTCACGAAGACCATGAATCCCGTCGGAATCACCGCCTTCATGAAGAAATCGGCCGTCGACCCGGGCGCGAAATTTGCCGGCGGAGGCGTCTTCGAAATGAGCATGTAGAAGAAGCCTCCGGAGGCGAGGAGAAAGAGGAGGCCGAGGAGGACTCCGGCGATATGGGATGCGATTTTCATGGATGAGGCGTGGTGATGGTCGGGCGGCGGGGAAATTTAGTGCGCCGAAGTCGTCATTTTGGCCAGCTCGACCTCGAGGCGATCGAAATTTTGCTCGTTCGCGGGGGCGACGAATGCGCGCACGGCGGCGGATTTTTCGGCGGTCTCGTGACGCATGCGCCAGATCAGCCGCGTGCGGTCGCCCTGCTCGATGAAAAGGATGGTCATCTGAAAAGGATGCTCGGGGGGATGGAGATGGCGAAAGACGATGCGCTCCGGCCGCACGATTTCGTCGAAGACGCTGCGATTTTCATAGTCGGCGCCGTCTGGTCCGTGCATGACAAACCGCCAGTGGCCGCCGGGCCGCAGGTCGAACTCGTGGAACGTATTCGTGAATCCGGCCGGCCCCCACCATTGCGCGAGGTGCCGCGGTTCGCTGAAGGCGCGGAAGACGACGTCCCGCGGCGCATCGATCACGCGATCGGTGACCACCTCGCGATCGGCGGCGAGCAACATGTCGAGGCGCTCCAGACTTTGCGCCCAGCCACGGGTCATGCCCATGGCGAGCATCGCATCGCGAATCGCCGGGGTCTCGAAGCGGGTGCGAATGGCGAGCGTCGTGCCGCCGTCGTGCTCGTCGAAGGTCACGAGCGAGACCATCTCGCCGGCGGGATTGAGTTCACCGTTCCCGCGATTCGGATTTACGAGATCGTGCCATTCAGCCGGATGCTCGGAGCAGTCCGTCGTGAAGACCAGTCGCTCGGGCGCGACGACCTCGCGGTAAATCCCCTTCGCAGGGTAGACAGCGCCGTCCGGAGCGAGCATGTCGATGCGCCAGGCGCCGCCGGTTCGGACGTCCATCTTGCAAAGGAAATTGACGATTGCGTGCGGCCCCCACCACTGCGCCATTTTTTGCGGATCGGTCCAGGCCTGGAAAACGAGGCGGCGCGGCGCGGCGAAAGTGCGGGCGATGAGAAACTCGTCTTCGGCGGGGGTAAAATCCAGGTCGGAGGTCATGATTATTTCTTTCGATTTCGGAGCGGGGCGGCCCGGCTGCACAAATACGACGAACCAGCATCAACCCTCAGGACATCATACAGTCAAAAAAAATCACCCGCGCGGCCGCCGAGAGCGCCGGGCGGCGGCCGGCGGAATCATTTCCCGGTGTAGGTGTAGATGTAACTCGGATTGGGATTCTCCCCGACAAAAATACTCTGGATGACCTTCAGCTTGCCATTCGAGGACTTGGTCGCGGTGCCGGAAAACGAGCCCGTGACAGACTGGGCCTTAAACGTGCCGCTGAAGGAAATATGGTTGGGCGTGGCCGTGTAAGTGCCCTTAAACGGCACGCCGGAGGTAATTCCCGGCACCAGTTCTTTGCCGCGAACAACGCCCGAGCTGAGAAAAGTGAGCTCGTTGTTGATCGGAACGGCGCGCCCGCCCGACTTTATGGACGCGAGAATCTTGATCTTGATCGCCGTCGCCGCCTTGATCGACACGCGCATCTTCGACTTCCCGAAGAATGAGCCCGAACCGGTGGCCACCTTGCCGGTGCCCCTGACCTGGCCACGGAAGCTCTGGAGGTCCGTGAGATTCGGAGCGGCGAAGGAGCTGACGATGGCCAATGTCGAAAGCGCGACGAACGCAAGAACAGCCGACGGCTTGAGAGCGGGGAAAGGAAAAGGAGTCATTGCCGAAGCCTAGACCGGCGTTGGCATTTTGCAAAAAAGGAAATGGGCGGACGCTCTCGCCCGGCCCATTCCCCCATTCTCTTTGCGTGAACCCGTTTGCGGGGCTCAATGCCCGCTCGACATCATCTTACCGGCAAAGACCGCGCCGGCTCCGCCGCTGATGAGCACCGTGGCCTGGCTCAAGGTGATCGGCCCGGAGCTCTCGATGAGCATGCCGTCGGCGACCTGCTTGTTCGCATAGAGAATGGGATGCAGATGGCGGCTGATCGTCTCGGTATCGGGCAGTTTATTGACATCCACGACCTTTCCCACCGCCGGCGACATGCTGCCCGCGAGGATGGCGATGGGGCGGAGGAGATTATAAACCCTCTCGAAGATCGCCTTGGAATCGACGTAGCCAAAGGCCTGGACCGGCTCCTTGTAGGCGGAGCGAGCAGGCAGGAACGCCGGGGCGCCTTCGAGCGTGGGATCGCCGGGCTTGACGGAGAGCGCCCGATCGAGACCTGCCGTCGTGAGCGAAAGCAATGCGGCCTTGTCGGTGATCGCCAGCGACGGGTCCAGCATCGGGACGTTCACGCCGGGAATGCCAAAAACGCGGGCGCCTTTGGATTCGATGGGCGTCACGGGCACTCCGAACGAATTGAACAAGGTGGTGGCCAGCGCCTCGGCGCGGGAGCGATCCTTGACCTCGACGGAAAGCAGCGCCGAGGGAACCCCCTCATTCGGCGACCAGTTCAGCAGGAATCCCAGATCGTTGCCGAAAATTTCCGGCAGCTGTTTGAGATCGATTTTCGCGTTGGCGAAAAACGCCGCCGCTTCCGGCGGCAGCGAGGCCATGTATTCGTCGCTGGCGGCGGTTTTCCAATCCATCGACGCGTCGTAGAAAATCATCGTATCCGGCGTCGTGAGCGTGAGCGGCGCGCGATCGATGACGGCGATTTTTGGCGCCTCGGGATAGAGAAGAAAAGTGACTTCCTTTTGATCGACCTCGTCGAACAGCAAGGTGCCGCCGAGACCCTTGATCTTGCGCATCTGATCGAACTGTTTCGCGTTCGTCGTCTGTTGTTTTTTGGCGAGCTCGGCCAGGAGGTCGAAGACCGGCTGCGGCCGGGCATACCAGAAGAAATCGGGATTTTTCGAAAGGTGGCCGAGCACGTTCTTGAATTCCTGACTCGAAACCAGCGCGGGAGATTTCTCGCGGCCAGCGGCGCGGTCGAGCGACTGCTCGAGCGCGATTTCGCTATTGGAAATAAATCCCCAGGATCCGTGCGCACCGCTGTAGACGGCGGGTTTTTCGCCGCCGAAGGTCGTGACCGCGTCGCCTTTGTAATCGTAGGTCGTGGTGGCGGCGTTCGGCATCTTTTTGCCGAGCTCGTGGTAGAGCCGCCCCATCGCCACGTCGAGATCCTTGCGGCCGCCGAAAAATTCGAAGCCGAGAATCACCTGCGCTCCGGTCTGGTTTACCGTCGTCACGCCAAAAAAGAGCCGCCCGGGCTTCACGCGGAAAAGCAGATCCATGGCGTCGGCCCCGCCGTTTGCGAAGACCTGCCCGAAGGGCTTGCCCAGGAATTCGGCCACCGCGGGCTCGGCCCCGATCTGCGCGAGCGCGGTCTTCGGCCAGCGGCCCATCGTGCGCTGCACGTCGGGCACCGTGACGTAAAGCACGCTGTCGGAGGGGAGGAGCTGCGCTCCTTCGGTGATCGCATGGCGCAGGAAGAAAAAGACCGACCCGCCGATCAGAATGGCGAGGACGACGAGGAGAAGGAGAACCCGTTTCATCGGCGAAGAATGCGGGCCGCACCGACGAAGTGTCGAGCAACAACCGCGGCTCTTCTAGGCCGACCGCGAGCGCACGCCGGGCAGCGAAATTTCCCGCCGCCGCACCCATGCCGCCAGCGGCGACTCGACGTAATGATAGGAAATCGCCGCCACGCATACCGAAACAGCCATGAGGAAGGCGGCCCGGAGGAGCACGTTTGCCCCGATGCTCAATCCGTGCCTAGCGAGCCACGGCGAGAACGCGACGACCACGAGCACGTGGAAGATGTAGAGTCCGTAGCTGATCTTTCCGAGATAGACGAGCAGCGGATTTTCGAAAACACATCCCACCGCGCCTTTCCATCCCGCCGCCGTGCGCAGCAGCAGCCAGGCGAAGAAAAGATTTTCCAACGATTCGATGATCGCCGCCCACGCGCCGGGAAACGGACCGAAGCGCACGAATCTCGCGAGCACGTAGCAGCCGAAGGCCGCGAGCCCGACCAGCGCCCCGGCCCAGCCGCTCGTGAGCGGCAGACGTCCGGATTTTTTCGCGCAGGCGATGAGCGCGCCGAGCGCGAAGCTGTCGATCACGCCCGGCAGCATCACCCATCGATAGAAATCCGACGCGCCGAGGCCGATGATCGCCGCGCGAAAGGCGAACGCCCCGGCGAAGAGGGCCAGCAGCAGCCAGGGCAGGGCCTGGCGCGGCGTGATGAGAATGACAAACGGCCAGAGCAGGTAAAATTGCTCCTGCACGGAAAGCGACCAGAGATGCGACGCGGCGTCGGGCCATTGGCCGATGTGGAGCGCGTAGAAATTCGACAGGAACGCCATGTGCCACGCGATCGCGTGGCGAAATTCCGGCAGCCCGAACAGGCACGCCAGCGCGAGCATCGCGTAGAGCACCGGAGCCAGCCGGGCGAAGCGCCGCGCGTGAAAGCCGAGCAGTCCGGACCAGTAGCCGCCTCCGGCCTCGCGGGCATCCGCCTGCAGCCGCCAGAGCGATTGTGTGATGAGGTAGCCGCTGAGCAGGAAAAAAATGCGCACGCCGATCGGCCCCCAGTCGAAGAGCCCGGGCAGCCGCACTTCGAAATGGTGGAGCAGCACGGAGAGAATCGCGATGCCGCGCAGCCCGTCGAGCTGCGGCTGGTAATTGCGCCTCTTGCCCATGGCGGGCGGCGCCTGGAAAGCAAGGTCGGCGGGAGTGGCCTGAACGGAAGCGGACATTGATTCGTTCGACGGATTCAGGCGCAGACTTATTCAGACCTTTGATATTGAGCAACTTTCTTCGCGCGTTTCCCGCCCATTGAATTTGGGGCTCGCACCCGGGGGGCGAATCCGCAACCATCCCGCCCGGTGCTGCCCGAAGTCGAACAACTCCTCACTCTCCAGGAACGCGATCAACGCATTCGCGCCTTCCAGACCGAACTCCACGCCATTCCCGACGAACGGAAGTTCAAGGAAAAGCAGATCGCCGACTCCGCCGCGCGGCTCGACGCGGCAAAGACGCGGATGAAGGAGATCGAGGTCGAGCGCAACAAGCTCCAGGTCGACGCGCAGGCCAGGCGCGACGCCATTGCGAAATACAAGACGCAGCAATTCCAGACGCGCAAGAACGAGGAATTTTCCGCGCTCGGCCACGAGATCGGCGCCGCCGAGAAGGCGATCGTCCTCATCGAGGATCGCGAGCTCGAGCTCATGGAGGAGGTCGAAAAACTTCGCCCCGTCATCGCCGAGGCCGAACGGGCGCACAAGGAAGAGCAGGCGAAACTCGACGGACAGATCGCCGAGCTCGTCAAGAAAACCGAGCACATCCAGGCCCGCGTCACCGAGCTCACCGCCGGCCGCACCGCTCTGGCCGAGGGACTCGACGAGGATTTGCTCGATCAATACACGCGCCTTTTCAAAAGCAAGAACGGCGCCGCCCTGGTCTAGCTCGACCACGAAGTCTGCACCGGCTGCCACGTGAAAGTGACGACGCAGGTCGCCCTCGCCGTGAAGGGCGACAAGACGCTCGTGCATTGCCCGAACTGCGGGCGGATCCTGCATCTTCCGGCTTAGCCGGAAGATGCAATGCGAAATGCCGAATGCGAAATTCGGAATGATGCGGCTCTGTTATTTCGCATTCCCCATTTCGCCTTTCGCATTTCCATAAAACTCGTAGCTGTCCACCAGCGCCTGCCAGCTCGCCTCGATGATGTTGTCCGACACGCCGACCGTGCCCCACGAGCCGTGGCCGTCGGTGGACTCGATCAAGACCCGCGTGCGGGCGGCGGTGCCGGCTTTGCCGTCGACGATGCGGACTTTGTAGTCGGTGAGCGAGAGGTCGTCGATCCAGGCGTAGAACGGGCGCAGCGCCTTGCGCAGCGCGGCGTCGAGCGCGTTCACCGGGCCGTCGCCTTCGGCGACCGTGTATTCCGGCCGGCCGCCGACGATGAGCTTCACCGTCGCCTCGCAGGTATTCGTCGCGCTGCCCGGCGCGTAGCGGAAGGTGCAGTGATATTCCTTGAGCTCGAAGAGCGGTCTCGACACGCCGAGCGCCTTGCGCACGAGGAGGTCGAACGACGCGTCGGCGGCCTCGAATTCGTAGCCATCGTTCTCGAGCCGCTTCACTTCGGCGAGCGTCTTCGCGGCTTCGGGCGCGCCTTTTTCGAGCGTGAAGCCGAGCTCCTTCGCCTTCGCGAGGACGTTGCTCTGGCCCGACAAATCGGAGACGACGATCGTCTGGCGATTGCCGACCAGGGTCGGATCGACGTGCTCGTAGCTGCTGGAAAGTTTTTGCACGGCGTGGACGTGCTGGCCGCCCTTGTGCGTGAACGCGGCGGAGCCGACGTAGGGCGCGCGGATGTTCGGCGGGACGTTCGCGAGTTCGTCGACGAAGAGCGACAGCTCGCGCAGCTTCGTGAGATCGGCCACGACGGCCGTGCCCATCTTGAGCTGAAGATTTCCCGCGACGGTGACGAGGTCGCAGTTGCCCACGCGCTCGCCGTAGCCGTTGATCGTGCCCTGCACCTGCGCGGCGCCGGCGTTCACCGCCGCGAGCGCGTTCGCGACGCCGAGGCCGCAGTCGTTGTGCGTGTGGATGCCGACCGGGACGCCGAGCTCGGCGATGGATTCGCGCACGGCATTCGTCACGAACTCCGGCAGCGAGCCGCCGTTCGTGTCGCACAGCACGACGAGATTCGCGCCGGCCCCATGCGCGGCCTGGATCGTCGCGAGGGAATATTTCGGATCGCCGCGGTAGCTGTCGAAGAAATGCTCCGCGTCGTAGAAGACCTCGCGGCCGTGCTTCTTCAAATACGCGACGGTCTCGGCGATCATCGCGAGATTTTCCTCGAGCGTGACGCCGAGCACTTCGGTGACCTGCAGCGGCCACGTCTTGCCGACGATGGTCACGGCGGGCGTCTCCGCGTCGAGCAGCAGCCTCACCTGCGGGTCGTCCCCGACCTTCATCCTGCCGCGGCGGGTCGCGCCGAATGCCGCGATCTTCGCGTGCTTCCAGCTGCGCTTGCGGACTTCCTTGAAAAACTCGGCGTCCTTGGGGTTCGAGCCGGGGAAGCCGCCCTCGATGTAGTCGATGCCAAAGGCGTCGAGCTTCTCCGCGACCCGAATCTTGTCCTGCACCGAGAAGGAGATGCCGGTGCCCTGCGTGCCGTCACGCAGCGTGGTGTCGTAGAGTTGGACGGTCTTTTGCATTTGAGGAATGGGGAATCTACGCGATGAAGGGATCGTGGGCAAGGCGGGGCATTGACCGCGCCGCCGCCTCTGGGGCGCACTCCCCAGTGAACCTTGACATTCCGATCCCGCAGTGGTGCAACTTCACCGGTATTTTGTGGTTCCATAAAGAATGGCGGCAGAGATTTTCAATTGGTCTTCGGCTGAATGATCTCCGCATCTGCCGAACCGCATCTCGCTGAAGCCGACGTGCGCGCGATGGTGCGCCTGCTCGGCGAAGTCTGCGCGCTGCCCGGCGGCCATGCGGAAATGAAGCGACGGCTGATGGATGGCCTCGCGGAGCTGACCGGCGCGGATTGCTGGGTGTGGTGCTTTGTCGCCGAGGCGCGCACGGAGGAGCCGCCCGTGCTGGTGAGCTTCATGCAGGGGGGATTCACCGAGGAGCGGTTCGCGAAATTTCTCGCGGCGACCGAGCATCCCGGTTCCGCGCGCAATACGGCCACCATCATCGCAGCCGCGCGCGAAAAGCGCTCGCAGCAGACGCGGCTGCGCGAGCAGCTCATCCCGACGGAGGAATTCCACGCCTCGACCGCCTACCAGTCATGGTGCGACGCGGACATCGGCGGCGTGATTGTTTCATTGCGGCAGCTCGACGATATCTGCCAAAGCGCCGTCGGGCTCTATCGCAGCCTCGACAAGCCGCTTTTCACCCCGCGGGACTCGCGCATCGCGCACATTCTCATTTCCGAAGTGCCCTGGCTGCACGAGCTTGGCTGGCCGGAGGACCGCGGCGCGACCGTGCCCCAGCTTTCGCCGCGCCAGCGATTGACCCTTAATCTTTTGCTGCAGGGAAACAGCCGCTCACAGATCGCGGAGCATCTCGGGATTTCCACGCACACCGCAGATGGATATGTGAAAGATATCTACCGGCATTTCGGCGTGCATTCCCATGCCGAGCTCATGATGCGATTTCAAAGCGGCGACGGCGGCGACCGCGGTTGATCTTCCCAATGAGCAACGCCCCCGAAACCTCATCCCTCGACGAATCGGACGTGCGCGCGATGGTGCGACTGCTTGGCGAAGTCGCCGCGCTTCCCGTCGGCCATGCGGAAAAGAAACAGTATTTGATGGAGGGACTTTGCCGGCTGGTCGCCGCGGATGCCTGGGTATGGGGGCTGGCCGCGGAAATGGATCCCGACAGGCTGCCCGTCTACGTGGGATTTCAACATGGACGTTTCGACGAGGCGCAATTCGCGGCGTTTTTGAAAATCCAGACGCATCCGCTCATAGTCGGACTCACCGCGCCGTATTCGCGCGAGCTGCTGTCGCATCCGGAGCGCCACCTCACGCGCACGCTGCAGCAAATCGGATGCGACGATCAACGGTTCGCGGAATCCGACGTGGCCAGTTTATGGGACCCGTGCGGGTTTCATCCGCGCTGCCTTTCGTTCCATCCCCTCGGCGGCGGCAAATACAGCGGCATCGCGCTCTACCGCGAGGTCGGCAGCCCGCTCTTCGACGCGCGCGACTCGCGCATCGCCCACATCATCCTGACCGAGGTCCCGTGGCTGCACGCGCAGGGCTGGCCGGAGGACCGCGGCGCGGAGGTGCCGAGGCTCGCGCCGCGCACACGTCTCGTGCTCGAGCTCCTGCTCCAGAGCTACGGCCGCAAGCAGATCGCCGCGCATCTCGGCATCAGCGAAAACACGGTCGCCGGCTACGTGAAGGACATCTACCGGCAGTTCGATGTCCGCTCGCACACCGAGCTGCTGCGCCGTTTTTATCAGGGCGACGGAGGCGACCGCACCTGACCGCCGCCCCCCAACTTGGGGGGTTGGCAAATCGAGGACTTGCAGCAAGAAAGTTTCCGAAACGAAATGTTTACCCGACAGCCGCCGTCATGAAAATCCGCACCATTACCGCTGTGCTCCTCGCCGCGCCATTCGCCGCCCGCGCCAACGACTGGATCGGCGTCCAGCCCGCGAACTGGACCATCCCGCAAAACTGGACCGGCGGCATCCCCACCCCTGGCAACGACGGCACCGACGCCCGCATCGACAACGGCGACACCGTCTGGGTGGACGGCTTCAGCGCCGCGTCCGCCAATCTTACCGTCGGCGACAGCAACTCCGGGACGCTCCTCGTCGAGAACGGCGGCGAGCAGACGCTCATCCACGCCGGCACCGGCACCATCGACCCGACCCTCGCCGGCTATAACAACGCCGTGGCCATCGACAGCGGCGCCATCCTTCTGCGCCGACGTTTCCGCTCATGAAAATCCCCCTTGCCCTCGCAGCCATCATCATGCTCGGCGCCGTCGCCTCCGCGCAGGCCGACCAGCTTTACGTCTCCCCGGTGGACGAACCGAGCGGCTATCCCCTCTACCAGGTCGATCCCGGCACCGGCGCCACGCTCTCGGTGCTGCCCGCGGCGGCGGGCTACGCCTCGGGCGGCATTTCCATGAACGGAGAGCTCTACTACCAGTCTTCCTATTACGATCCGTCGGTGGGCTCGGTGTATGATCCCGCCGACGGCACGATCTCGACCGCCTACACCCTTCCCGCCGGGAACTCCGGGTTCATCGCGAACGGCGCCGTGAGCAGCGACGCCGCGGGCGACCGGCTGTTCTTCAGCTTCGGCGACTCGAAGGTCTGGGAGGCGGATGTCGCCGCGCCCGGCGGCACGGCCAGCCTGCTCTACGACGCCGACGCGCTCGGGCTGCAATCCATCGGCGGCGCGGCCTGGTCCGCGGCCACGAGCTCGCTCTTTCTCGGCGGCGGCACGGCCACCGGCGGCGAAATCGTGCGCGGCACATTCGCCGACGGAAACTGGAGCTGGAGCACCTTCCTCACGCCCGCTCCCTCCGTCGCGGGGCTTGCCATCGACGACGCCGGCGGCAAGCTCTACTGGATCGCGACCAGCTACAGCAGCGCGCGGGCTTCACCAGCGAGGTGCAGAGCGGCACCCTCGACGGCACGGGCGTCGCGACAATTCTCTCCGGCCTCCCGCAAATGACGGGCCTCGCCGTGGACGCGACCGCCGGGACGTTGTTTCTCTCTCCGCGCAGCTACGACGCGATCCAGGAGGCCGATCTCGACGGCGGAAATCTCCACGCCCTCGCAAACGTCGGCGGCTTCGCGGCAACGCTGAGCATCGGCCCCGCCATCAGCCCGGTGCCCGAGCCCGCCTCCATCGCCCTCCTCGCCCTCGGATTCTGCACGCTCCTTTACCGACGAAAATCCCGCTCATGAAAATCCGCATCCTGCTCGCCGCCCTCCTCGCATTTCTCGCCACGCCGCTTGCGGGGCTCCACGCCGCGACAGCCGGCAAGTTCGACGGCTACTGGCAGATCACCATCACCGACGGCACGTTCCACATCAACTACGACGGGATCGTCGAGGACCAGCCCTATACGGGATCGCCCGGCTCGATCACGGTCACCAAGGGCAAGGTCTCCGGCAACACCTACGGCGGCCAGACGAGCTACTCCGGCACCGTGAGCAATGGGGGCGCCGGCAGCTTCACGATCACGGTCGGGGCTTACAGCACCCTGAACTTCACCGGCACCTTTTCCGGCAACTCCGCCTCCGGCACGTTCAACGAGACGCGCACCATCGGCACGGCCGAGGGGCATTGGACGGCCAAGCGCACGAAGGACACCAGCGACTCCGGCGGCAGTGGGGGTGGCGGCAGCAAGAGCGGTGGCAAGAGCGGCAGCAAGGGGGGCGGTAAAGGCGGTGGCAAGGGCGGCTCGGGCGGCGGCGACAAGCCGAAGAAGGACAAGCGTTCGCTCACCGCGGGCTGGTATTATTTCACCACCCAAACGCTCAACACCAACGTGGACGATAGCATCCATGCCACGGAAGGCTACGCCTTCCTCTCCAGCACGCCCGCAGGCGGGGTGATCCGCGCGGTCTTCGTCCCACCGGCCAACCTCGTGTCCGGCGCCACCTACTCGCCCGGCCCCCCGCCTTACACGCAGATCGGCGACACCTCGCCCGGCACGGTATGGGGCGCGCTCACGCTTGCGCCCGGCGCGGAGTTCACCGCGTTCGACAAGACCGGCACCAGCTACGAATTTCGCGGCCAGCTCTCGTGGGTCGCGAATCTCACCGCCGTGCCCGGCATCGGCAGCACCAATGTCCCCCAGGCCGCCTCCTGGCCGATCGGCACCGTGAGTGGCTGGGACGGCGTCCAGGTCGCGTTCATTTTCGCCTCCCCCCTCCTGGAGACCGCCGTCTCCGGCGCCTCCGGCAACATGTATGGGCTCTCCTACTACAGCGGCGCCTCCGCCCCGCCCCTGGGCTCGCTCGCCCTCGCCGGCTCCGCCGCGCCCGACGCCGCGCCCGCAAAGAAGACATACGCCGTCCACGGAAGCTCGGCCACCATCACCGGCAAGGTCTATTCCTGGCCGTCGAAGCTCAAGCTCCACGTCCAGCTCACCGGCGGCCACGCGCACGCCCGCGCAACGGCAGCGAAGTGGAGCGCGGAGGTCTCCCTGCCGCACGCCGGCAAATACACGCTCACCACCTGGTTCACGGACTCCGCCGGCCTTCGCGGCAAAAAGGTCCGCACAAAAGTCGTGCGGGCGAAATAACGCGACACGGAACCGCCGTTTTCACGCTCCTCCAGCACCGCAAATCCCATCCCATGAAAATCCGCACCACCGCCAACACCAACGACAAGGGCGCATCCGTCTCGGCGGCGACCGAGGCTGAAACTTCTTGCCCGCTCCGGAATTCCCTGCGAGGCATGCCGCCCGCCTTCCCTCCCATATCCCCCCCAATTTGGGGGGATGACAATTCCCGGGCCCAGCCGCATAAATGGCGGCCATGAGCCCGCGCCGCGCCGCGAAGCGGAACCTGCCATGCCGTCTCCCGCGCGGACGAGTGTCCGGGCAAGCATCGCTGCCGGCAATTGGCATGGAGATTTCGGCCAATCCTTGATATTCCCCGTGAGAATTCGCACAGCTCCATGAAAATTACTCCATTGGTCGCTGCGCCAAGCAGTCCCGGGCAGGCCATGGCATCGGGGCTCAGCTATCTCGGACGGATTGGCTTTTTCGACCAAATTGGCGACGACGAATTCAGGGCCGGAGGCGCGCCGCTTCTCCGCTCGCAAAAACTCCGCCGATGAAACGCGCCGCGTCCCACATCCTGCGGCTCCTTGCCTGCGCCGCTGCGCTGGCCGGGGCGGGGCGGGCGTTCGCCGCCGACTCCCTCCCCTACATCATCCACTATACCGGCAACACCTACACCGACAGCAACTTCCTCCACTTCGACTACGCCCTGGTCACGCTCCATTCGAACGGCACCGTCACCGTCGACGACCCAAACGATGGAGATGAAGTCTCTCGCAGCGACTCGAGATACGTGCCCACCTACAATTCCTTTTTTTCCTGGGCCTCTGGCAAGTATGTCACGCTTGGTTCCACCCCGCCCAGCAGCAGCGCCTACCCCTGGCTCGTCGTGACGGACAGCCACCTGGACCCTGGCGGCAATTATCTCGAATACTCGGTGGACTTCAAAAAGGCGCCCACTCCCACGCCGACACCGACGCCCACTCCGAAGCCCACTCCCACTCCCACGCCGACACCCACTCCGGTGCCACCCCCAAGCATCACCGACGTATGGACGAACATCAAAAGCTTCTACAACGCATACAAGCAGGCCGGCGGCCTCACGCCCTTGCTCAAGCAAACGGTCGATAACTGGTGGAAAAACCAGTTCTCCCTGCTCACGCCCGGCGACAAGAACGCGTTCGCCTCGAACGCGGCCGCGAACAACGTCTACCCGGCCAACCTGAACCTGATGGGCCTCATGCTCTACGAGGCCGGATACACCGTCCCGAACATGCCGGCCAGCGCGACCTACACCGGCGGCGTCGACGGCACGACAGCCACCGATGCGGGCGATTCCGCCGCAGCATTCGGATACGATGCCTTCCAGGCCGCGCTCGACGAGGATCTCCAGCATTCCGGGCCGGGCCGCGGGCAGATTGACTCCGGCACGACGAGCCCGGGGCCTTTCGTCGAAGTCACGAGCGACGGCAAGGCGCGCGTGACCAATCCGCCCGCCGGTCTCCAGACCGCGATCAACACCGTCACCACCGGCGGACACGCGATCTCCAGCGTGAAATTCGTCCCCGGAAGCTCCGGCTGGATCATCCTCTACGACAACAACGGCTTCGTGCAATCCGGCCTGCCTCAGGGCCTCGTCGACGCGCTCAACCAGCTCCAGGCCGGCGGCCACCGCATCCGCGAGCTCATCTTCCGCAAGTCCGACACCACCGGCAACACCTGGCTCGTCCTCTACGACGACAACGGTTTCGTGCAATCGCAGATGCCCGGCACGCTCCTCACAAAACTGCAGAGCTATCAGGCCAGCGGCTGGATCATCGGCACGGTCTATGTCCACACCGACGGCTCGTGGATCGTCGTGCGGGGTCAGCGCGGCGCGATGGCGGCCGAGGCATCGACCTCGCCGGCGCCTTTCTCATTCATCAAGAACCAGCTCACGAACTCGATGTCCGAGGCCCAACTCGAGCGCGCGCACGTCACGACCGACTCAAGCGGCGGCAACCTCGTTTACACCGACCAGACGCCGATCCTCGCCGGCCTCACCTCTCCCGCCGCCGGCAGCGCGCTGCCCGGCGCGAGCGCGACATTCACATGGAACACAGGCTACCGCATCTCCAAATACAACCTCTGGCTCGGCAGCACCTCCGGCGGCTCAGACATCACCTCGGGCGACCTCGGCACAAGCCTCTCGAAAACGCCCACCAATCTCCCCGTCGACGGCCGCCCGATCTACGCGACGCTCCAATCGCTGGTCAACGGCGTCTGGAAGCCCGCCGCGGTCGTCACCTACACCGCCTACACCGATCCGAGCTACGTGAAGGCGGCGATGACGAGCCCCGCCGACGGCGGCACGCTCGGCACCACGACGATTTTCACGTGGAGCGCCGGCACGCATGCGCAAAAATACCTCCTTTGGATCGGCAGCGCCCCCGGCGCCAACGACATCTACAACGGCGACCAGGGCACGAACCTTTCAAAAACCTTCACCAATCTCCCCGTTGACGGCCGCACCCTCTACGTCCGCCTCTTCTCGA
>JAATET010000110.1 GCA_015655545.1 Chthoniobacterales bacterium
GAGGTCGGGCGTGAACTGGATGCGCTGGAAGCTGAGGTGGAAAAGCCGCGCGACGGATTTGACGAGCAGCGTCTTGGCAAGGCCGGGCGCGCCGGTAATCAGGCAATGCCCGCCGGCGAGCAGCGCGATGAGAAGCTGGTCGATGACTTCGGCCTGGCCGACGATGACTTTGCGAAGCTCGGTGGCGATGCGTTGCCGGGCTTCGCCGATGCGCAGGACGGTTTCCATTTCGTTGGGAGGAAGAGGCGGCGGGGTGTTCATGGTGAAGAGTCAGTGGGTCATGAGATAAAAGATGATGTTGATGCCGAGCGGGTAGGCGAAGCGCTCGGAGAAGGTGTGAAAATACCATTCGTTGTCGCCCTCGCGTTCCCAGCCGTCGCCGTTGTCGGTGTTGCGGCAAATGATGACCATCATGCGTCCCTTGTCGTCGAAGATGCCGTAGTAATGGGCCCCGCGCGCGCCCTTCTCCCACATGACGCCGGTGTTGCGGTTTTCGAGGGCGACGACGATGCCGGGGATCTGGGGGATTTCCTTGACGTCGAAAACCATGTGGAAAATCGGATGATCCAGCGGCAGCTCCACCGGCTCCCGATCGGGGAAGATGAGCTTCATGTTCTCGTAAACATTCGCCCACTCCGGATCGCCCCAAAAGTCGTCGAGCATCAGGGCGCCGCCGTTCAACAGATATTTCCGCAGAATCTCCGCCTCCTTTTCGGTCAAATGCATGAACCCGGGCTCGACGATGTAGGTGAACGGGTAGTTCGCGAGCTCCGGGCTGTCGATATCGAGCGCGCGGCTGTGGGCATCGATCTTCAAGGACGTGAGCTGATGCAGGCGAAGCGTGAAATTGAGGTCGCTGTCGGGCGCGTCGGTGGACCAATAGGAATGATTTTGCGGCCGGAGACGCACGAACGTGAAAACGTCGTTCGGGAATTTCGGATCGTTCGTCCACGAGGTGTTGGTGAGGACGCCGGAAGCCGGGTAGCTGTCCTCCTGCGCGAGCGGCGTTCCCCACGGGGCAAGCGTCAGGGCGAGTGCGAGCAGGCGCGGGCTCATGGGAGCGGACTGCCCTGGTGGATCGTTTGCAAGAGTGTGAGCGCCGGCTCGAGCCGCGGATTTTCCTCGAGGGCCTTCAACACCTCGCGGCGGGCGCGGGGATCGTTGCGGACATAGAGCGTCTGGGCGAGCTCGAGGCGCAGGCGGGCGCTGTTCAGCGGATCGGTGGAGAGGAGCGCCTCGTAGTTGGCGATCGTGTTTGCGAGATCGCCTGTGCGGCTGACTTCGGCCACGGCGAGAAGCGCCGCGGGATCGGCGGGGTTGATGGCGAGGACGCCTTCGGCGGCTTTCGCGGCCTCGGGGCCGGACTTGCAGGCGAGCTCCAGCAGACGCTCGGCGGCGGGCAGGTTGCCGGCGTCGAGGGCGATCAATTTTTCCAGGGCGGCGCGCTCGGCTCCTTGATCGCGCAGCGAGTGGGAAGCTTCGGCAATGAGCGTATAGGGATTGTCGGCCTCGCGGTTGTTCGGCTCGATGGTGACGATGGGATCGAGAAGATCGCGGAGGGCTTTCCAGTCCTGCGCGCGCTCGAGCTCGTGGGCGCGGTCCATCACCGCGAAATACCGCCGTGGCTGCGCGGCGAGGAATGCGGAAGGGCCGGCGCGCAGTTCCGTGAATTCCTCGTCGCCCAGCGGCTTCCAGTCGAGGTCGCAGCCGTAGGATTCGGCCTGGGCTTTGGCATATTGCGCGAAGTCCGCCTGCAGCTTTTCCGGCGGTCCGGCGACGGTGGCCAGGGCCTGCGCGATGGTGCGATCCGCGCTCAATTCCCGCAGCAGGCGACGGAGCCCCTCGATGCCCAGGCGGCTGTCGAGGAAATCCGCGATCATGCTGGCGTGGAAATAGGCGAGGTCCGGATTGGTCTGAAAAAGGGAATTCGATTCGAGAATGGGCGGCGTCTTGCCGTCGAGAATCGCCTGGCGGCGCTCGGAATTCATCCCCATGCCCCAGCCGGGATGAGCGGCCTTTTCCTCGTGAACGCTGAGGCCTTCGCTCAGCCATCTCGGGATGCGGTGACGGGACCCCGTGAGCGTGACGACATGCGCCATCTCGTGCCAGAGCACCGCCTGCCAATTCGCGCGGCCAAGGCGCGTCCTTGGGCTGCAGGTCGTGATGAGCGGACCGAAACACACGCCGAGAAATCCTTCGCCGATGGGCAGGTTGAAGGTGCGCACGTCGAAGTCCTTTTGCGTGGGCAGAACGTCGACCATGACGTCGAACGGCAGCGCGACGCCGTATTTTTGCGAGAGTGTCTCGCGGGCTTTGGCGCCAAGCGCGAGGACGCGGGAGCCGAAGAGGACGCGGTCCGCCGCGGACAGGCGGACCGTGACGCCGCCGCTGTTGAGCGTCTGCATTTTCGACATCGCCTCGCGCAGGGTCATGAGATTGAAGGCGGCGACATGGTAGGGGTCGCGCGCCAGCACGCGCTCGATGTGCGACCACCCTTCGGTTTCGCTGCCGGAGCGCAGGAGATTCGAGCCGAGCTCGAAATGCGAGGGCAGGTGATTCGGATCCATGGCCAGCGCGGAGCGGAACGAGGCGATCGCCTCGTCGAAGCGATATTGGCGCGCGAGGCCGGTGCCGATTTCGTAGTCCACCTCGGGATTTTCCGCCCAAAATTGGAGCGCTTTTCCGCGAGCGGCGGCGGCGCCATTCGCATCGCCGCGGAGTTGCGCCAGCAGCGAGCGCAAGGCCCAGGCGCCGGGCTGCGAGGGATTGATTTTTTCGACGCTGGCGAGGGTCTTTTCCGCTTCCGGGAAGGCTCCGGTGTCGATGAGTCCCCGGGCCTGGAAAACGAGTGCGGGGACGTGCCGGGGATTCAGCTTCAGCGCCTGGGCGAGGTATTTCGCCGAGGTCTTGGGATCGTCGAGCGAGCGCGCGAGGCCGAACAGCAGGTCGGCGTCGCCGGGCAGGCGGTTGTTTCCGTCGCGAAAGGTTTCCGACGCGAGAAGGTCGTCGCGTTTGCTCAATGCGATCTCGCCGAGAGCGAGGTAAGGCTCCCTCGCTTCCGGAGACGCTTGGATGGCGGGCGTGAGGACGCGATCGAGGGTGAGTTTCGGATCCGCGCCGAGGAGCTGGAGAGCTTGCGCGCGGGCGGCGGCATTCGCGGGAGTTTCCCTTTGCGGATCGAAGGCGCCGCGCTGGGTGCGGGCCGCGACCGTGAGCGCCTCGGTCGCGGCCGGAACGTTGCCGACGGCTCGCAGGGCCTGATAGCGGGCGAATTGCGCGGCCGCGTCGTCGGGAAACGCACGCGCCGATTCCGCGGCCAGCGCGCCGGCTTCCCGGTATTGGCCAATCGCCAGCATCCCTCGCAAGCAAGTCTCCAGCGCGTGCGGGTCGGTGGAGGCCGAACTTTGGCTGAGTCGGATGGCGCGGGTGTAATCGCCCGCCGCGAGGCATCCCGCCGCGTCATCAGCTTGCGCTGGCGGGAGGGCCGATAGAAACAACCCCGCCAGCAGCGCGTGGAATGTCCGTTGGCGCGGCCCGCATTTGCCGCCCGAGTGGCGCTCGCGATAGCATCTTCCCTCGCTGGCACGCCCGGCAGGATTCGAACCTGCGGCCAATGGATTAGAAATCCACTGCTCTATCCCCTGAGCTACGGGCGCATTCACGTATGGATCAGCGATTGAGAGGTTAAAAATCCGGTCGCCGTGAAGGTGGCGACAGAATACGCGCGCGGCAAGAAAACTCCAACCGGGAAACGGCTTCCCTCCATCTTTTTGAGGAATTGCGCACGGCCCCGCCGACCGCGAAAAAAAAGTTGCCATCGCCTTTCCAATTACCTCTGGCCGCTCGCTCGGATTTCTGATACTCCGCAGCGGTTTTATGCGCGCTGGTAGCCCCGAGAAATTCGCGATTATCGGCATCGGATGCCGGATGCCCCCCAATGCCTCCTCGCTGGCCGGTTTTTGGCGATTTTTGACGCGGGGCGGCAATGCTTTGCGGCCCATCCGCGAGGACCGCTGGGACTGGCGGCAATACTTCGACGAGGACCAGCAGCGTCCGGGAAAAAGCTACGCGCCGAAAGCGGCCTCGCTGGATGCGGATTTGCGGCAATTCGATCCGCTGGCTTTCGGAATGTCGCCGCGCGAGGCGGCCTCGCTCGATCCCCAGCAGCGCCTGCTGCTCGAGGTGACCTGGGAAGCTTTCGAGGACGCGGGCATGCCGCTCGAGCGCATGTCCGGCTCGGCGACGGGCGTGTTCGTGGGCGGATTCTGTCTCGACCATTTGGTTTTGCAGTCGCAGCCGTCGAACCGGCATCTCGTCAATGCCCACTCGGCGGGCGGCGTGATGATGACCGTGCTGTCGAACCGCATCTCGCACGCTTTCAACCTCAAGGGGCCGAGCCTCACGCTCGACACGGCCTGCTCCTCGTCGCTGGTGGCGCTGCACTACGCCTGCCAGAGCCTGCGGCTGCGCGAATGCGACATGGTGCTCGCCGGCGGAGTGAATGCGATGATGCGCCCGGATTTCCCGATCATCATGAGCAAGGGGCATTTCCTCTCGCACCATGGCGAGTGCCACGCCTTCGACGAGACGGCAGCCGGCTACGCGCGCGGCGAGGGCGCGGGGATTTTCCTGCTCAAGCGCTACGACGATGCGATCGCGGCGGGAGACTCCATCCATGCGGTGGTGCGGGCGACGGGCGTGAATCAGGATGGTCACACGGACGGGATTTCCCTGCCGAACAGCGACGCGCAGGAAGCGCTGGCGCGGGAGGTTTATCGACAGGCGGGAATTTCGCCCGCGGAGGTCGATTACGTCGAGGCGCACGGCACCGGCACGCAGGCGGGAGACTCCGCGGAACTGGGCGCGCTGAATCGCAACTTCGCCGCGGGGCGGAGCAAAAAACTTTTCGTCGGATCGGTAAAAACGAACATCGGCCATCTCGAAGCCGCGGCCGGCGTGGCCGGCGTGCTAAAGGCCGTCGGCGTGCTCAAGAACCGGCAGGTTCCGAAGAACCTGCATTTCAAAAAACCGAATCCGAACATCCCCTTCGCGGATTTCTGCATCGAGGTCGCGACCGAAACGAAAATGCTGCCGACGCCGGAGGAAAAACCGACGCTCTACGTGGGCATCAATTCCTTCGGCTACGGCGGCACGAACGCGCACATCCTGCTGGAATCAGCCCCGCCGGTCCCCCGGGCCGCCGGCCCGGCCGGGGAAGCCGGCGCGGCCAAATGGCTCATCCCATTCTCCGCGCGCAGCGAGGAAGCGCTCCGCGATCTGTCCGGGAAATTTGCGTTCCTGCTCGGCCAGAAATTGCCCGGCTCGCTGGCCGATCTCGCCTACACGGCGGCGTTTCGGCGCAGCCATCTTTCGCGGCGGATGGTCGCGGTGGCGGGAAGCCTCGAGGAGTTGCGCGAGCAGTTGATCGCGGTCTCCACGGGCCAGGCGCACGAGAGCGTGATCCTGGGCGCCAAAGCCGTCGCCGCGGAGACGCCGCTCGTTTTTGTCTATACCGGGATGGGCCCGCAATGGTGGGGCATGGGGCAGGAGCTTTTTCGCCACGAGCCGATCGCCGCCGCCGCGCTCGAGGAGATCGATGTCCATTTCCAGGCGCTCTCCGGCTGGTCGCTCAAGGAGGCGATGCTCGCGAGCGAGACCGGCTCGCGCATGGCCCATACCGAGGTCGCGCAGCCCGCGAATTTTGCCATCCAGGTCGCGCTCACTCGATTGTGGGCGGCTCGCGGCATTCGTCCCGCCGCGGTCGTGGGCCACAGCGTCGGCGAGGTGACGTCGGCCTACGTCGCCGGAGTTTACACGCTCGAGGAAGCGGTGCGCGTGAGCTACCACCGCAGCCATCTGCAGCAAGCGATGGCGGGGCTCGGCTCGATGCTCGCGGTCGGGTTGCCCGAAAACGAAGCGGAGAAATTGATCGCCGCGCAGCCGGCGGTCTCGATCGCGGCGATCAACAGCTTCAACGCGGTCACGCTTTCCGGCGACACGGAGCCGCTCAAGCAGCTGGCCGCGGAGCTCGAGCAGCGCGGAGTCTTCCACAAATTCCTGCGCGTCGAGGTCGCGTATCACAGCCCGCAGATGGAGCCGCTGCGGGCGGAACTGCTCGAAGCGCTCGCCGATCTTTCGCCGCAACCGGCGCGGCTGCCTCTTTACTCGACCGCGCACGGGAAAATCGTGCCGGCCGCCATGTGGGACGCGGAATATTGGTGGCGGAATGTGCGTCACGCGGTGCGGTTCGCGAGCGCCACGCAGCAGCTCATCGAGGATGGATTCACGTCGTTCCTCGAGGTCGGGCCACATCCGGTGCTCGGCAATTCGATCAAGGAATGCGCCGCAGCGCTCGAGCGAAAGGTCGCCTGCTTTCCGTCGCTGCGCCGCGCGGAACCGGAGCGTCCGCGCCTGCAGCTCACGCTCGGCGAGCTTTATTGCGCCGGGGTGAATCCCGACTGGCGCGCGATTTCTCCGCCCGCCGGCACGTTCATTCCCGGGCCGCAATATCCGTGGCAGCGGCAGCACCATTGGGTGGAGTCCGACCGCTCGAAAATGGAGCGCCTCGGCCTGGCGGGTCCGGTTTATTTGAACCGCACGGTGGCCGGGCCGAACCCGTGCTGGGAGGTCGAGATCAATCGGAATTACTTCCCGTTTCTTTTCGATCACGGCGTGCAGGACCAGACCGTATTCGCCGGCATGGGCTACATCGAAGCCGCGATTTCGCTGAGTGCGCAGGTGCATGGAAAGCGGGCGGTCGTGCTCGAGAACGTGAGCTTCGAGCGCGTGCTCATCGTCGATTATTCCAAGCTGCAGTATTTGCTCACCGAGTTCGATCCGGAGGGCGGGCGGTTCAATATTTCCAGTCGCGTCGAAGGCGATGAAGCCAGCATCCAGCGGCATTGCCGGGGCCGGATGCTTCCGCAATTCGATCCGCGGCCGGAGAAATTGGATCTCGCCGCGCTGAAATCGAAATGCACGGAAACGGTCGAGGCCGCCGCCTTCTACGAGCGGCTGCGCCGGCGGCAGCTGCACTACGGGCCGATGTTCCGGACGGCGGTGGAATTGCTCCGCGGCGAGGACGGCTTTCTTTTGAAAATCGACGCGGGCGGCGTGGCCGGCGAGGAGCTCCATGCGCTGCATCCGTCGCTCTTCGATGCGGCGCTGCAGGCCGTGATTTACTGCGCCGGCGGCGAGCAGCTTTTCGTGCCGTTTGCCTTCGAGCAGTTCCAGTATTTTTCCCGGCCGGAATCCGGGGAATGCTACGCCGCCGGCAAAATTCTCCGCCAGACGGAGACGCAGATTCTCGCGGATGTCTGGCTCACCGACGCCGCCGGCAACGTCCACGCGCATGCACGGCACCTGGCGCTGCAAGTCATCGACCTGGCGGGAGCGACGAAGGCGGAGTCCGAATTTTTCCACGATCTCGCGTGGAAGGAGGCGCCGCTGGAAGGCGCGGAGGAAATCGACGGTGCGGATGTGCTCGTGCTGGCGGATGCGGAAGATTCCGACCTCGCGCTGGCGAAAGCATGGGCGGAGCGCCTGCCGAAGGCCGCGGTCGTGATGCGGGAAAGCGGCGCGCCGGGATTCGCGGCCGCGGAAATGACGCGACTGCTGGACTCGCATGCGCGGCGGCGGCGCGTCGTGGTTTTATGGGGCAGCGGCGAGGCGGGGAACGATGCCGCGGCGGTGGCGGCATTGAATGAAAAAGCCATCGGCCTGCTGCAGGCGCTCGGTGGAAATCACGCGGGTGAAAGCGACGTCACGTTCGTCACGCGCGGCGCAAAATCGGTGGAGGCCGGGGAGAGCGTTTCCAATTTATCGGCCGCCTCGCTCGGCGCGCTGGGCCTGACGGCGCAGAACGAATTCGATTCCATTTTTTGCCGCTCGATCGATCTGGACGAATCCGCCGCCGCGATCGAGCCGCTCGTTTCCGAGCTTGCGCATCGCAGTCGCGGCGAGATCGCGTATCGGAACGGTCTTCGTTTCGAAAGCGTCCTCGGCGTGCGGAAGGAAGGGAAGGCCGCGGCGAAGCTCGTCCGGACCTCGCTGGAAGAGCCGCTGGAGTTGAAGCAGGGCGTGAAAGGCCGGATGGATTCGCTGCATTTCGAATCCGCGGAGCGCCGCGAGCCGGCGGCAGGCGAGATCGAGCTGAGAATCCATCGCGCCGCGCTGAACGACAAGGATCTGCTCAAGATCGATGGGCGCATTCATCCGATCGCGATCGAGCATGCATTTTGCGGCACGGAGCCGGGCATGGAGTGCGCGGGAGTCGTGACCCGATGCGGGCCGGGCAGCGAGTTCGCGCCGGGAGATCGGGTGGTGACGATTCTGCCGGGAGCGTTTCGAACCTACGCGACGATTTCGGAAAGCCTCGCGCTCAAAATCCCGCCCGCTCTCGACATGGATGCCGCCGGCATTCCGGTGGTCTATCTCGCCGCTTACCGCGGCCTGGTCGAGATCGCGAATCTCCAGCCGGGCGAGCGCGTGTTGATTCATCACGGCACCGGCGGGCTCGGCCTGGCCGCCGTCAACCTCGCGCAGTGGATCGGCGCGGAGATTTTCGCCACCGCCGGCTCGGAAGAAAAAAGACAGCTGCTGCGCGACCGCGGCATCGCGCGGGTGTTTTCCTCGCGGGATCTGGACTTCGGCCAGCAAGTCCGTGCGGCGACGGATCAACAGGGCGTGGATGTCGTGATCGGCGCCCCGGCCGGACAGGCGAGAGATGTGAGCCTGAGCCTGCTGCGCAGCGGCGGACGCTGCATCGAGCTCGGCAAAAAGGACATCGCCGACGATCTCGAGCTGCCGCTGCGGGCTTTCAATCGCAACGTGCTTTTCGCTTCCGTGGACATCGATCGGCTGGCGCGGGAGCGGCCGGAATGGATCCGAAACTCGCTGCGGAAAATCTTCGCGCATTTCGAAAGCGGCGATTTCAAGCAAATCGCCACGCGAACCTTTCCGGCGGCGGAATTTCGCGAAGCGGCCGGCACGATGGCCGCGAGCCGGCACGTGGGAAAAGTGCTGATCGACCTGTCCGCCGGTGAAGTGGACGTGCTTGAAAAGCCGAAGGCCGCGCCCGTGATCAAGCCTGACGGATGCTACATCGTGACGGGGGGCACGTCCGGATTCGGGCTGATGACCGCGCGCTGGATGGCCGGTCTCGGCGCGGGAAAAGTGATTCTCGCCAGCCGCTCGGGAAGGAAGGCTCCCGGCATCGAGGAGGCGGCCGCCGCGATCTCGGCACTCGGCGCGGAGGTCGAAGTGCTATCGGTCGACGTGACCGATGCGCGGCAAGTGCGGGCCTTGATCGATGGGGCTGGGGTCGCGCCCTTCGCGCTGCGCGGCATCGTGCATGGAGCGATGGTGCTCGACGATGCGATGATGGGGGAACTCACCGAGGAAAGTTTCCGGCGCGTGTTTCAGCCGAAGGCCGCCGGCGCCCTGCATCTCGCCCGAGCCATCGAAGGTCGCACCGACCTCGACTTCGTCGCTTTTTATTCCTCGGTTTCCGCGCTGGTCGGCAATCGCGGGCAGACGAGCTACGTGGTGGCCAATAGCCTGCTCGACGGCCTGGCGCATTCGTTGAGAGCCGGTGGAGTTCCGGCGGTGTCGATCAACTGGGGCGCGTTGTCGGAATCCGGCGTGGTGGCGCGGAGCGAGCATCTCGTCGGCGTCCTCTCTTCCGCGGGCATTACCGGCCTGACCGACGCCGAGGCGCTGCGGGTGCTCGAACAGATGCTCCGCCGCTCGCAAGCGCAGATCGGCGTCTTCAAAGTCGATTGGGGCCGCTGGCTCGAGGCGCACCCGAAGCTCGCGGACGACCCGCGTTTCCGGGCGTTGCGTTTGCAAGCGGAGGGCGAGGGCGGCAGCGACGCGGCTTCGTTGATTCGCAAAAGTCTCGCGGAGGCCTCGAAGGAACAACGGCTGCGCGCGCTCGAGGATCACCTCTCCGAGGTGCTCGCGGCCACGCTCAAGATGGCGAAGGACGGCATTCCCGTGGATCGCAAGCTGAACGAGCTCGGCGTGGATTCTTTGATGGTTTTGGAACTTGGGCTCGGCATCGAGGAGCGACTCGGAATAAGATTTTCCGCCATGGAGTTTCTCAAAGGGCCGACCCTCCAGCAACTCGCCGCCATGGCCCTGAACAAGCTCTGGAAAAGCTGAGCGTCGCCAGATTTACCCTCACCTCAACGTTGAACATATCGTGGAAAAAGCGTTAGCCGGAATCGACAGTGTCGTCGCCTTCACCAACACCTCCGGGATCAGCGGGCGGGGGACGCTCATTCACATTTCCCGGTCGCTGGCGGTCTTCGAAGTTTACAATCCGTTTTCGCTGATTCAGCTCAGCGAAGTGCTGCGCGAAATTTCGGTGATGCGCGGCGAGCGCGTGATCTATCGCGGCCGCGGCGTGATCACGAGCCTGGTCACGACGGGATTGATGGTCATCGCCTCGGTGACGTTGATCGATTCGTGGAGCAATCTGGACCATCTCGAGCCCGGGCCGGCGCTGAGCGGCGAAGTCGAGAAATTCATCGCCGATTGGCAGGAGGGCGTGAATCTGTCCGAGGGCTACCAGCTCGCCGTGAATAAATTTTCCAACTTCATGGCGGAGACCAGCAGCTGGCTCGAAGAGGTGGAGACCGCGATCGTCGGCAATCTCGATTCCGACCCGGAAAAGGCCGCCCGTTTCCGGGAATCCGTCGAGAAGCCGGTGGCCTTGAAATTCGCCGAGCTCTTCGATTTCTTCCAGCACGAGGCCCGGAAAATCCCCGAAGACGACGCGGTTGCCTACAAGACCTTTGCCCGCCGCGAGCTTCACCCCTACATGCTGGCCGCGCCGTTCCTCTGGCGCTCGTTCTTCAAGCCCCTCGGCTACGCGGGCGACTACGAGATGGTCAACATGATGCTGCAGGAGTCGCCCTCCGTCGGCTCGACGACCTACGCGAAAATCGTCCACGAGCTCACGACCGGTGTGCCGGCCTGCCTGGCGCATCGCAATCGCGTGAAGATCCTGGAAAGGCAGCTCGCCGAGGAAGCCGAGCGCGTGACGAACGACGAGCAGCGGATTTTTACCGCGTTGTCCGTGGCGTGCGGTCCGGCGATCGAGGCGCAGAGGTTCATTCGCAATCACGAGATCGTGAACCAATGCGCGCTCCACCTCATGGACTTCAACGAGGAGACGCTCGCCTACACGAAGCGGCGCACGGCCGAGGCGATGGCGGAGTCGGGACACAAGCCGACGATCAAGTTCATCCAGAAATCCATCGACGATCTGCTCAAGAACATCCACCTCGAGAGCGAGGGATTCCTGCCGAGCTACGACATGATCTACTGCGGCGGCCTGTTCGATTATTTTCCGGACAACGTCTGCCGCAACCTGCTGCAGCTCTATTATCGCTGGGTGCGGCCGGGCGGGCTGCTCGTCGCCACGAACGTGCATCCGAACCACCCGGACATCCCCATGATGGAGCACCTCCTCGAGTGGTATCTCATCTACCGCGACGAGGCGCAGCTCATGGCGCTGGCGCCGAAAGGAACCGAGTCGGAGTCGGAAGTCTTCGCGGATGACACGGGAGTGAACGTCTTTCTCACCATTCGTAAACCGGCATGAGCACCGAGGCGGCCAAAACCGACGAGGAAATTCGCGCGGCTTACCGCGAGGACAATGGCCGCCGTCTTTCGCGCAGCGTGCTCGTCGCGAATGGCATCGCGCTCGTCGGCATGCCGTCCGGCATCGCGCTCGATTACTTTCTTTATCCGGCGCGGTTCGGGCAGTTCGTCGCGATTCGTTTCGGCGTCGATGCGCTGCTGCTGGGAATCATAGGCCTTCTTTTCCTGCAGCGGAAAAATCCGAGCCGGACATGGGCGAAGGTTCTCGGCGTGCTTTCGCTGCTCATCATGACGGCCTCGTTCAGCCTGATGATCAATCTCACCGACGGCGAGCGCTCACCCTATTTCGCCGGCATCATTCTCGTCCTCATGACGTGGTCGAGCCTGCTGCCGTGGACCGTGCTGGAGACGCTGGTCATGTCCATCGGGTCGCTCCTTGTCTATTCGGCCGCCTGCTTTGCCAGCCCGACCTTTTCGCTGCCGGCCTCGCTGCCGCTTTTCGGGTTCAACAGCTCATTCATCCTCATCACGATGCTGGTGTGCGCGGGCATCACGATGTTCCTCGCGCGGGTTCGCTTCGAAGACTTTCGACTGCGGCATCAGCTCGATGTGCAGAACCGCGAGCTGCAGGATCTCGACCGGCTCAAGACGCAATTTTTTTCCAACGTAAGCCACGAGCTGCGGACGCCGCTCACGCTCATTCTCGGGCCCGTGGAAAACCTCCTCGCCCGCGGCGACGCGCTCGATGCCAAGGTCCACGAGGGCTTGATGCTGATTCACCGAAACAGCCTTCGATTGTTGAAATTGATCAATGACCTGCTCGATCTCACCCGGCTCGACGAGGGCGGCGACATCCTGCGAAAAAAGAATATCCGGCTCGCAAGTTACGTGAAGGGCATCGTGGAGTCCGTCCGCCACCTCGGGCTCTCGAAGCAGCTGCGCATCAAGGTCGAGGATGGCGATCCGAATCTGGAGACCGTCGCCGATCCCGCGCGCATCGAAAAAGTGCTCGTGAATCTTTTGACGAACGCGATCAAATACACGCCCTCCGGAGGCGGCATCACCGTGCGCTGGAAGGCTCGCGACACGGCCGCGGTGATCGAGGTCGAGGACACGGGCGTCGGGATTCCCATGCAGGATCTCGCGAAGGTTTTTGACCGTTTTCACCAGGTCCGCAGCAATTCCTCCAACCAGCAGCAGGGAGTCGGAATCGGCCTCGCCCTCGCGAAGGAGCTCGTCGAGGAGCACGGGGGCGCACTCGAGGTCGAGAGCGCGTTGGGGAAGGGGTCGATATTCCGGATCGTGCTGCCTGCCGCCGTCGCGCCGGAGGCCGAGGCGGCCGCGGAGCCGGTCGGCGCGGAGCCGGCGGCGGATGAGCCTTTTGAAAAGGCATTCCGCTCGGCAGATCGCACCGTGCGGAGCTATGGAGACGAGGAGGGCGGGGATTTGCCGGCGATCGGGCAGGGCCGCGAAGTCGTCCTGGTCGCCGACGACGAGAACGACATGCGGCAGTTTATCGTCTCGCTATTGACGGATGACTATCGCGTGATCCAGACCCGCCACGGAGGCAACGTGAAAGATCTCGTCGCCGAGCACGATCCGAATCTCGTGCTGCTCGATTGGATGATGCCCGGAAAGGACGGCCTCGAGGTCTGCCGTGAGCTGCGGGCGGACCCGGCGCGCAAAGATCTCAAGATCATGCTGCTCACCGCGCGCATTGACGAGAAATCGAAGCTGGAGGCGCTGGCGTCGGGTGCGGACGATTTTTTGACGAAGCCGTTCAGCAGCATCGAGGTGAAGACGCGGGTGGCGAATCTCCTGCGCGCGGCCCGGCTGCAAAAAGATCTGCGCGGTCGCAACGACGAGCTTACCGCGACGATCGAAAAGCTGCAGCGCACCGAGATGATGCTCATCCAGAGCGAGAAGATGAACGCCATCGGCTCTCTCTCCGCGGGCTTGCTGCACGAGATCAACAACCCGCTCAACTACACCATGACCGCCATTTCGCTGGTGCAGCGGAATCGCGGCTCTCTCGGCGAAGAGACCAGGGAACTGGTTTCCGACATCGAGGAGGGAATGGTCCGCATTCGCGACGTGATCACGCATCTCAAGAATTTTGCGTATCCTGAAAAGGCCGATCACTTTTCGGTCTTTCCATTGAGCGAGGCGTTGCGCGACGCGCGCAAGATCACGGCGGGCGAGCTCGACGGCGTCGCGATCGACAGCGAGCTGCCGGAGGAACTCGTCGTCAAGGGCCAGAAAACGCAGCTGACCCACCTTTTCATCAACTTGCTCAACAACGCCGCCCGCGCCTTGAAAGCAAACGGCAAGGAAAAGCCGAAAACGATCGCCGTGCGTGCCAGCGTGATCGAAGGACTCGCCACGGTCGAGGTCGCGGACAACGGCCCGGGCATCCCGCCGGATGTCCTCACGCGTGTCTTCGAGCCGTTTTTTACCACCCAGGAAGTCGGCTCCGGCATGGGCATGGGGCTCAGCATTTGCCACACCATCATGGAGTCCCATGGCGGGAGCATCCGGGTGCGCAATCGCAGCGAAGGCGGCGCCGCATTTTCCATCAACATTCCACTGGCAGAAGAAGCCCTAAAACCATCATGACCAACCCCGATTCCACCCCTCCTTGCGGCATTCTCTATGTCGACGACGAAGAAAAGGCGCTGAAATATTTTCGCCTCGCCTTCGCCCCGAAGTTCCAGGTCTTTACGGCGTCATCGGGGCCGGAAGGTATCGAGATTTTGCGGCGGGAATCCGCGCGAATCGGGATCGTCCTTTCCGACCAAAGAATGCCCGGGATGCTTGGCGCGGAATTCCTCGGCATGGTGCGCGAGGAATTTCCCCGGATCGTCCGAATCCTGACCACGGCCTTCTCCGATCTGGAGAGCGCCATCCAGGCTGTGAACACCGGCCACATTTACCAATACGTCGTGAAGCCGTGGGAAATCGTCGATCTCGGCATGGTGCTCCAGCGGGCCGCCGACTACTATCACGTGCTCAGCGAGCGCAACGAACTCCTCTCGCTCAAGATGACGACGTTGCAGCGCGTGATTTGCAGCGATCGCGTGAAATGGCTGCTGCTTGCGAGCCGCACTCTCGACAGCGCCGGACAGGCGGCCTTCCGCCGGGCGGTGGTCGCGCTGGTGAAATCGCTGCCGGAAAATTTGAGCCCGATCGCCGACTCGCCGGGCGCATTCAGCCGGCGGCAGTTTGAAATCACCGGCCTCATCCGGGACGAATACCACAATGCTTCCCGCTGCCTGGATACAATCGATTCGCTGAGCGGCGGGGACGCAAGGAAATCGCTGGAGGGGCTTCTGTCCTCCTTGGTCGAAGACGGAGTTTTCGCTTCCGACGCAGTCGCGCTTGAATTCGACGCCTCGTCGAATGCTGTGTTGCGACTGCCCGCTGGCGACGGCGGCAAGATCGACCGCACGTTATTCGGCCTGTTGGTGGAACGCGAAACGCCGCCGGCCTCGGCGCGATTCTTCGCGGCCCTCGTCGCTCTCGCCCAAGCGAATGGAACGCTGACCATCCAGACGGGAGATTCGGCGCGTTTCGTATTCTCGCCACAGGGTGAGCCCGATGCGGATGCCGCGATCGCCGAGCTTTACGAAAAATTTTCCGCTTCCGATATCTCCCGGTTGTAATCTTGCCAAACGGGATCATGGTGCGGAAATACTCCCGAAAATATGGTTAGGAACGGTATTCTTTTCGTCGATGACGAGGCCCAGACGTTGAAATATTTCACGAAGGCTTTCGCCCATCGCTTTACCATATTTTCCGCGGGCTCCACGGAGGGTGCGCTGCGGCTGTTGGAAATCCACCACGAGAAAATCGGCGTCGTCGTTACGGACCAACGCATGCCGGAATCGACCGGTCTGGATTTGCTCAAAATCGTCCGCCGGCAATATCCTCGCACGGTTCGGATCCTCACCACGGCCTATTCCGAACTCGACGTATTAATCGACGCGATCAACACCGGCGCCGTGTATTCCTTTATCACGAAGCCCTGGCAGCTCGAAGACGTGGAACGAACGCTCGTGAGCGCTTTCGAGCATTCCGAAAAAGAGATCCGCGACCACCAGTTGCTCGAGCAAAAACTGGACGAGTTTCAGGCGCGGCTCCTTGAAGGCCACGCCTATGACATCGCGCTGATTGCGGCGAAGATCGGGCATTATGTTCATAACGCTCTTTGTCCGGTCACGCTCTTGATCGACGAGCTTTTGGAGAAGAAGGACTTTGCCAATCTGCCCGAGGGATTTCTGGCGGGCGTCGGCGCGCGTATTCACGAGATATCGCGCATGTTGAAAGATCTCGCGCATGTCAGTGAGCCGCCGGCGGATGCGCAGTTCAAGCCGCTCGATGTCCTGCCGGCACTCGACCTTGCGCTCTCCCATGCGGAAACCTACCGCGCCGAGAAAAGGATACGGATCGAGAAGGAAATCCTCGGCGAGATTCCGCGGATCGTGGGAGTCCCGTCGCAGATCGAAAAACTTTTCCGATTCATGATTTCCGAGGAAATGGTGTCGCTGCCTCCCGATAGCCTCGTGCGGCTGCGCCTCGGCGCTCACACCGCCGATGGGGAAATCCTCGGTGTGAAAATCGAATTTGAAGATTTCGCACCCGTTCGGTCGGATATTCAGGCGGAAAGTCTTCTGCATCCGTTCAATCTGCGGGGCACGAACCCTCGGGAATTCGGAATATTTTTGGCCTCCAGCTACTTCATCACCAGCCATCACGGCGGATCGCTCACCGTGCGGATTAAGGAGGATAAAAGTTTGCTGTTCACCTTTTTACTTCCTTGTGAGCCGGACAAAATTTCTGCTAGCAATTCGCGACAGGCCTCCCGCTTCCGCTCGAGTCCCCAGCAATCTTGATATGATGGTTTCCGAATCCCAGCCCCGCAAATTGCTGGTGGTCGACGACGAGCCGCTGCTCCGGCAGACGCTCAGTCTCGTGCTGCAAGATGAGTATGAGGTGACGGCGGTCGGAAGCGGCGAGGAAGCCATCGAGGCCTCGCTGAAGGAGTCTTATCCCGTCGTGATTCTGGATCTCTGCATGGACGGACTGTCCGGCATCGAAACCCTCCAACGGCTGAAAAAAATTCGCGACACGCAAAATGTGATCATTTTGACGGCTCACGAAAGCACGGAATCCGCCATCGCGGCGCTTAATCTCGGAGCGTTCAACTACCTGACCAAGCCTTTCGAGCGCGTCCATCTCAAGGAGATCGTCTCGCGCGGCTTCGACCTCTACGAGCAGCATTCCGCCCGCAAGCAGGATCTGCAGCAGCGCCTGATGGGCGTGCACGACAATTTTTTTGCGCTGCTTTGCCACGAGTTCAACACGCCGCTGAACATTATCCTTGGTTTCTCCGAGCTGCTGTCGAGCACGACGGAAGATCCCGAACACGCGTCCTGGATCCAGCATATCAAGGAGGCGGGCAGCCACCTGCACGACATTTTGATGGAGATCGTCGACTACACGGCCGCTTCCCATCTCGCCGCCGCCGGAGTCGAGAAACTCTTCGTTCCAGACACGCTTTTGCGTCCTCTTCTGCAAAGCTTCCGGGATCGCGGAATAGCGGTCGATTTCGAGGATCGATTGCCGAAGGAAACGAGAATGGTCGGCCCCTCGGATGCCGGTTTCATGATCTTGAGGAAGCTGGTGCGCATGGCTTCGCATCGCTCGAAACGAATCCGGATCTGCGCGCGCATCGAGGCTCAGGACGGCCCCGATTTATGCTTCGTCGTGAGTGGAACGGGCATCCGCCGCGATTCCATGGGCCGGATGGAGATCGAGGAGCTTTTCGAGCCCTATCACGTGACGCCGGCGAACGCTTCCTCGCGAGAAATGAGCCTCGGGCTCGAGCTCGCGACGTGCCGAAAAATCGCGGAATATGCGCACGCCTCGGTCGAAGGGATGTTCAATCCCCAAGGCGAGTTGGAATTGGTCGCCAGGATTCCGGTGCAGCTGATCAAATAAGGATTCGCGCGGCCCCGGCAAGGCGCCCTCATTGAAATCGGTCTGCATCCGATCGGCGAAGCCTTTCGCCTAGCGAAACGTGGCCGGCTGACCGGTCGCTTCGAGCACGGAAAGCCACAAATCCCCGGTCGTATCGACGCACCGGCGGGCGGATGTGGCGACGGAAACGGGCACGTGGACATATGAGCTGTGCCACCGCGCGACGATGAGGCCGGTCTTGCCTGCCATGCCGGCATGCACGGCGGCCTGTCCCAGGCGCATGCAGTAGATGCGATCCTGCGGCGAGGCGGGAACACTGCGGATCATATAGCTCGGGTCGATGTATTTGAGCGTGAGCTCCGTCTTGCACTGGCGGAAGTATTCGGTGATGCGGTCGCGCAAAAAGACGCCGATATCGGCCAGCTTCTTGTTGCCGGAGGCGTCGGTAGTGTCGCTGGTGGCGAGATATTCCTGGCCGGCGCCCTCGGCGACCACCACGACGGCATGGCCGCGGCTCACCACGCGCTGGCGCAGCATTTCCAGAAAGCCCTTGTCGCCTTCCAGAGCGAATGAAACCTCGGGAATCAGCACATAATTCACCTCGCCGCTCGCGATGGTCGCGGAGCTCGCGATGAAGCCCGAGTGCCGGCCCATGAGCTTGACCAGCCCGATGCCATTGCGGGCGCTGCGGGCCTCGGTATGCGCGGCGCGAATCGGCTCGACCGCCGCGGCGCAGGCCGTGTCGTAGCCGAAGCTCTTGTCCATGTAGATCATGTCGTTGTCGATCGTCTTGGGCACGCCGACCACGGAAAGCCGCAGGCCTCGCTGGCGAGCCTCCTCGTCGATGGCGCGCCCCCCGCGCTGCGAGCCGTCGCCTCCGATCACGAAAAGAATATTCACGCCCAATTCCTGAAGCCGGTCCACCATCCGCTTCACGTCCTGCGGACCGCGTGACGTGCCCAGATTCGTGCCGCCGAAGCGATGAATGTTGCTCACGAAGCCGGGTGTCAGATTAAAAATGTGGTGGCCGTATTCCGGAATCAGCCCCTCGAAGCCGTAGGGGATGCCCAGGATGCGGGCGACGCCGTAGCGGTGGTGCGCCTGGAGCACGATGGCGCGGATGACGTCGTTGAATCCCGGGCAAAGGCCGCCGCACGTCACGATGGCGCAGATGGTTTCGTCCGGTTTGAAAAACAGCCTCTTGCGCGGTCCCGCGACCTCGAAGCACGGCAGTTCCGCTCCGGTGGCGATCAATTCCTGAAGATTGGACAGCCGGTGATCGACGAGAACGCGATGGTCGTCCGTGTAGAAAGCGTGCTCGTTGCCCAATTCATGAAACTGGCGATTGAGCGGAGACTCGATCGTGCGAGCTCCGAGGGTGCGGATGGCGAGGTCGGCGGGAGTGAGCGGAGTCATTCGAGTGGATGGCGAGCATCGGTCATACCACGCCGGCCAAAAAACCGCGACCGTTCCGCATGCGCATTCTTGCGCGGGCGCAAGCATGCCGGTTAGGTTGGCCGTCTATGTCCGATTCCCGCCTCGTCATTGCCGGCCGCACGTTCGGCTCGCGGCTGCTCCTCGGCACGGGAAAATTTTCCTCGAACGCGGCCATGAGCGCGGCCCTGGAAGCGAGCGGCACGGAGATTGTCACCGTGGCGTTGCGGCGCGCCGATCTTTCCGGCAAAGGAGATGCCTTCGCGACCATTCTCGATTTCATCGATCCGAAAAAATACCTGCTGCTGCCAAATACCAGCGGCGCCATGAATGCGGAGGAGGCGGTCCGTCTCGCGCGTCTCGCCGCCGCCGCCGGTCTTCCGAAATGGGTGAAGCTCGAGATCCATCCCGATCCCCATTACCTGCTGCCCGATCCGGTCGAGACCTTCGCCGCAGCGGAAATCCTCGTGAAAGAAGGGTTCACCGTCCTGCCCTACATCAACGCCGATCCGGTTCTCGCCAAGCGACTGCAGGATGTGGGCGTCGCCACCGTCATGCCGCTGGGTTCTCCGATCGGAAGCAATCGCGGCATCGAGACGCGCGCGCAGATCGAGATCATCATCAAACAGGCGACGGTGCCGGTGGTGGTGGATGCCGGCATCGGCGCGCCGAGCCATGCGGCGGAGGCGATCGAAATGGGAGCGGACGCGGTGCTTGTAAATACCGCCATCGCCGCGGCCGCCGACCCGGTGCGCATGGCGCGTGCGTTCAGGATGGCCGTCGAATCGGCGAGCGAAGCAGTTGCCGCGGGAATGCCGATGCGCGGCGACCTTGCCTCGCCGACCAGCCCGGTCACCGCTTTTCTTTCCGGAGCGGCCTGATGCGTCTCAAACGGTGGCGCCGGCCCGCAGCCAGGCGTGGGCGCGGCCCAGCATTTCGGTGAGCTCGGCGGCGGTGAGGGGCTTGCCGAGAAAGTCGTTCATGCCCGCCTTGCGGCAGAGGGCGCGTTCGTTGGGCAGCACATTTGCGGTGAGCGCGGAGATAAATGCCCGCGGCCAGCACATGCGCTGCTCCAATTCCCGGATCTCGCGCACGGCCTGCGGGCCGTCCATGTCGGGCATCTGCATGTCCATGAGAATGCAATCCGGCCGTTCCGATTCGACCAACTCGAGCGCTTTGCGGCCGTTGTGCGCGGAGAGGGACGAATAGCCGAGCTTGCGCAGGAGCGAGGAGGTGAGGCGCAGGCTCACGGCGTCGTCCTCGACGATCAGAGTCTTGAGCGGATGCGAGGCGGCGAACGCGGCGTCCATCGTGAATCGCGGCCCGCCGTCGCCCAGCGCCTCGCGAGCGGCGGCATGGAACGGCAGCGTGAAAATGAACCGCGATCCGCGTCCGGTTTCGCTCGTCACGCGCAGAAACCCGCCCATGAGCGAGACGATGCGATGCGAGATCGTGAGGCCGAGGCCCGTGCCGCCATACTTGCGCGCGATGCTGGAATCGGCCTGCGCGAACGGCTCGAAAATGTGCGCGAGCTTCTCCGGCGCGATGCCTTCGCCGCTGTCCTGCACCGCGAATTCCAGCCGCACCATGCCGGTCGCGGATTCCCCGTGCATCTGCGCCATCTCGATCGCGACCTCGCCGTGGCTGGTGAACTTGATGGCGTTGCCTGCGAGATTGATCAGCACCTGGCGCAGGCGTCCGGCGTCCCCGCGCACCATCTGCGGCACCGGCGTGCGGATGGCTTCGCGAATCGTGATTTGCTTTGCATCCGCGCGGGGCCGGAGGAGCTTGGCGACATCCTCGACGAGCTGCGCGGGTGAGAAAGTCGTCTCCTCGATTTCCATGCGGCCCGCCTCGATGCGGCTGAAGTCGAGGATGTCGTCGATGATGTGGAGCAGCGCGGAACCGCTGGTTTTGATGGTGTCCGCGTAGTCGGCCTGTTCCGTGTCGAGGGGGGTCTGCGCAAGCAGCTCGGCGAATCCGAGCACGCCGTTCATCGGGGTGCGGATCTCGTGGCTCATCATGGCGAGGAAGTCGCTCTTGGCTTTGTTCGCGGAGTCGGCGCTTTCCTTGGCGAGCAGCAATTCCTGCTGCGCGAGGCGGCGTCGTTGAATCGCCGTGGCGAGGTTCCATGTCCCGGGGACGACGATGAGCGAGGCGATGCCCCACAGCGCCCAGATCGAGATGACCTGGGTCCGCACGTCCTCCCAAAGCTGCGCGGCGGGAATCTTCGCGAGCAGGATCCAGCGCAGCCGCTCCCCGCCCCGCATTTCGATCCGCATCACGGGATACGCCTGGGGACCTTCTGCGGGATCGACGCGGCGGAAGGCATAGAGATCGCCATCCTTCAGGAACCATCCGCTGCCTTCGGCCGCGTTGATGCGCCGCCAGAGGTCGGGATTCTGCCGGGCGAGTGTTTGTTCCGCCCGGTCGGGAAGCTGGAAGCCCCACTCGGATTCGCGGTCGGGACCGACGAGCCAGTAGCCCTCGACGTTGAGGAGCCAGGCGTTCCACTGCTGGGTGCCGGCGATGCGAAGCTCGCGAAGAATGGCGTCGGCGTCGCAGTTGAGCACGAGAACGCCGGCGACCTGGCCGTCCGGGCTCATCACCTTGCCGCTCACGCGCACCATGGGGCGGAACGGTTTTTCGATCACGTCGTTCTCCACGTTGAGATCGAGCGGCGAGAAGACGGCGACATTCGCGGGGGCGCTCACGGCCTCCAGGTAGAAGGGCCGGCTCGATTTGTCCTGCAGCTGCGGGGGCGGCACTTCGACGACATCCGGCACGGGTGCGTCGAGGGATCCCTGCCAGTTCAACCGGAAGACTTCGCGCCCCGCGGGATTGAGGATTCGCAGCTTCGCGTAGCCGGCGCGTGAAATCATCATCGTGCGGGCGAGCGTGCGCCAGGCCTTGTTCGGGAGCGCCCGGGCCGGGGCGGCCGCGAGGTGCTGTTCGGCCATTTCCTTGAGCAGGAAGAAATCGTTGGCACGGGAGCGCAGACGCGACTCGATGTGGTATTGCAGCCGGTCGAGTTCCACGGTGTGATAGCTCGCCATCTCGCGAAGATGGCGGGTTTGCAGGAATTCCTCGGCCACGAAAGCCACCGCCGTCAACGCGATCAGCGCCGCCAGGGCAGAGAGCCAATTCCATCTCCAGCTGCTCGAGGAGGCGCGCAGATTCACCGCCGCAGTATAGTGCAATTCATTTTCATGCACACCGGGAAAACTCCCCAGCCGTTCCAGCCGGCCCGAATTGCAGGAATCGTCCTTGCCACGCGCGGGGGATTGTTCGGAAAACGTTCCGATGGCCGACGAGCAGACACCGATGATGCGGCAATACCATGCCGTGCGCGCGGACCTGCCGCCGAATACGCTGCTCTTTTTCCGGCTCGGCGATTTTTACGAGCTCTTCGGCGACGATGCGAAGGACGCGAGCGGCATTTTGAATGTCGCGCTCACGAAGCGGGGCACGATGCCCATGTGCGGATTTCCGTATCATTCCGCGAAAGGTTACATCGAGAAGCTCATCGCGACCGGCCGGCGGGTGGCGATCTGCGATCAGGTCGGCGAGGTGCAGGCCGGAAAGCTCGTGCGCCGGGAGGTCTCCCAAGTCCTCAGCGCGGGCACGCTCGACGATTTCGGTCTCGATGCCCGGGCGCACAATTTTCTGGCCGCGGTCTGCGAAAAACGAGGGCGGGTCGGTCTGGCTTTCGCGGATTTGAGCACCGGTGTTTTTCGTCTCACCGAACTCGATGGACTGCCCGAACTGCTCGATGAATTGGCGCGCATTTCGCCCGCGGAAGTGCTCGTGCCGGAGGAGCACGCGTCGCTGAAGGCGGCGGTTCCCTCGGCCACGCCGGTCGAGGGCTACATTTTCGAATGCGAGCCGGCCGAACATTTGCTGCGCGAGCATTTTCGAGTTCAGTCGCTCGACGGCTTCGGTTGCAGCGCGTGGCCGCTCGCGATCGGTGCGGCGGGAGCGCTTTTGCACTATCTTACGCGGCAGATGCGCCGGAATGCTTCCCACCTTCGCGGGTTGCAGCCCTATCGCATCAGCGAGTTCATGGTGCTCGATGCCGTGACCCAAAGCCACCTCGAGCTCGTGCAATCGCGCGGCGGCCGCGAGATGACGCTGCTCGGCGTGCTGGACCGCACGGTTACGCCGATGGGAGCGCGCACCTTGCGCCAATGGGTGCTCCACCCTCTGCGCGATATCGAGGCCATCGGTGCGCGCCAGTCGGCCATCGGAAGACTGCTGGAACGAGCAGCCGATTTGAACGCCTTGCGGGAAACGCTCGGAGGCATTCGCGACATGGAACGGGCTTCGTCGCGCTTGAACGGCCGGGCCGGCAACGCCCGCGATCTCGCGGCGCTCGCGGATTCGTTCGAACTCATCCCGGCCGTCCGACAGCAGAGTGTCGCGCGGGA
>JAATET010000097.1 GCA_015655545.1 Chthoniobacterales bacterium
ATGCGCCTCTGGAAAACAGCTCGTCTTCCCCTCACGGCGAAATTGGATGACCGCTTGCGAGAATTGATCCGTTTTGGTCAGGACTCGTTGGAAGCACAAGTGCCGCCAGTCCCAATTATCACCACACCATTGCCGACAGGCCAGTTCGAGCTTTCGCTCGGCGTGTAGCCGAGCCCGCTTGTTCTTCCGGAATCTCAAGGCCACACCGCACACTCCATCCGGAAATTCGCGATTCGAATTCGGCAAACATCGGATAGACGACGGCCTCCCACGAAAGGAGCGGCAACCAAGCTCCCCAGTTGAGGTCGTATATCAATTCGCCTTTCACCCCAACCCAGTGCGTTCGCTTCAACGCCGCCGATGAATTCGTGGTCTCGTCTCCCCACGGTCCGGTAAATTGAATGAGCGCAACGCCGTCCGCAGGAAACTCCCGGTCGAGTCTTTCGGTCAAAATTCCGTCAGCCTCGAAAGCCTCTTCCATCTGCGCTGTCGTCGTGTACGGCCTTTTTGGAAATTGGGGGAAGCGGGACATGACTTCGAGTACGTCCCGCTCGAAAGCCGCGGCATAAGAAGCGGGTCCGCAATTTGCGCCTTTCAGCCGCGAAGCCAAGCGAACGTCGGCGGGACAGCGTAACCGTTGGATTGGCGCCACGTGGCGAAACGCGAACCTCTCAAAAACAGAGCCATCAAAAGTTTTCATTTGGGGAGGAAGAAACTTGTCGGATCGGCTGGTTCAATCATACCGTATAAATATACGGTATGCTGTCTCCGCGCCAGAATGATTTGGTAAAATTCATGCGTAAACGCCTGCGAAAAGCTGGCTCCATGCCGACTGTTGCCGAAATACAAAAAGAATTCGGATACAGATCCCCGGCAACGGTCACCACACTCTTCGACGGTTTGTTCAAGAAGCGAGTGATTGAGCGCCAACCCGGCAAACATCGCAATCTAAAGTTTACTCCATCTTGGCAGCCACGCGAGACAGTCGACATCGCCTTTCTGGGTTCTATTCCGGCAGGCTATCCCGAGGACACCGAGTTTCAAACCGACGAAAGTGTCGCGATCGATGTCGAAATGCTGGGCATATCCCCTGATGCAAACCTTTTCGCGTTGAAGGTCAGCGGTGATTCCATGACGGGGGCAGGAATTTTGGACGGTGACACTGTTATCTTGGAGCAAATCGACGAGCCCAAAAACGGGGAAATCGTTGCCGCTCTCATCGATGGCCGAACAACACTCAAGCGCTTTCTGGTTAAGGGCCGTTCAGTTTTCTTACGGGCTGAAAATCCGAAATATCCAGACCTCATTCCCGCGCGTGAACTTCTGATTCAAGGCGTCATGCGCGTCTTGGTGAGCACATCGAAACGCTGACCAGCTTGGAGGTGAGAATACAGCATGAGTCCTCGCCGTCTGAATAACTCTGATCTCCGTCACTATTATTCTGGGCATTGGACTGCCTATGTCCAACTCGGCGTGCTGAAATGAACGGATGACCATTGCATTTTTCCCCTTGAGGATGGCCCCTGCAGATACACCGGGCGACGCAGTAGGGTGTAAATGACTTCCCGAGTTCTCCCGGTGGCGGTATAGCTCCGAACAAATCGCTTCCCCCGTCTTTCCTTTATCTCGTTGTGGCATCAGCATCGGCATGACGTACAACGATGGGCCACGCGTGTTCGTCATTACTGGCGTCGGTATATTTTCTGGCTCCCCGTTCTTCGACTGAAGTTACGCCCTCTGCTTGGCCAGATCCGGCGCCCCACGGCTGAAGCTGTGTGGACGCACATCGTCAAATCAACCGGGAGTCTCTCGATAGCAACGCTCCAGCTGACGCGGAACCATGCCACAACGATGTTTGCCGAATATAAGTGCCATCTGCCGAACCCTCCTTGAGGAAATCCCACAGAACTTTTGTATTTAGAGACTCCGATTCGCGGCGAAAGTCCCACAAAAGCCATGCGAGCAGCACAGAAAACGTTTCCAGACCGCGAGCGGCATCGGAACACAACAACCAAGGCGAATTTTCGGGTGCGGCGGCATCCGAATCGCAGGCTCTTTATTTTCTGAATCTCGAACCGTGATTTGCCATGTCTGCCGAGCCTCCAGTCAACGCCGTCGCCTATGTGCGAATGTCCACGGAGCATCAGCAGTATTCCACGGACAATCAGCTCGACGTAATCAAGGCATACGCAGAACTCCGCGGATTTCGGATCATCCGCACGTTCTCAGATGAGGGAAAAAGCGGATTAAGAATTCAAGGACGAATATCCCTCGAGCGAATGCTGGCAGAGGTTCAGTCTGGCAAAGCGGATTTTTCTGCAATCCTCGTCTATGATGTCAGTCGGTGGGGGCGCTTCCAGGATGCGGACGAGAGCGCCTACCTCGAACACATGTGCAAACGTGCGGGAGTGGCAGTTCATTTTTGCGCCGAGCAATTCGAGAATGACGGCAGCCCGGTTTCGACCATCGTCAAAGGCGTAAAGCGGGCGATGGCGAGTGAATATAGTCGTGAGCTATCGACGAAAGTTTTCCAAGGCGCATGCCGTCTCGTTCAGCTCGGTTATCGGCAGGGCGGCATGGCTGGATACGGCCTGCGGCGGATGCTTGTTGATCAAGCACGCGAGCCGAAGGGCGTCCTTGCCTTGGGTGAGCACAAGAGTATCCAAACGGATCGTGTGGTGCTCGTTCCGGGGCCTGAGGATGAGATCGAGAACGTGCAGTGGATGTATTCCGTCTTCGTCAATGAAGGCAAAAGCGAAACCGACATTGCCATGGAGCTGAATCGGCGCGGCGTCCGGACCAATCTCGATCGTGAGTGGACACGTGGCACCGTGCACGAGGTGCTGACGAACGAAAAGTATATCGGCAACAACGTATATCACCGCACGTCGTGCAAATTGAAGAAGCGCTCGGTGTCCAATCCGGAGGAAATGTGGGTTCGAGCGAATAGCGTATTCGAAGGCATTATCGATCCCGACCTCTTCTTCACGGCCCGCGGCATCATTCTCTCCCGAAGCCGAAAGCTGTCGGATGAGCAAATGCTCGAAAAGCTCAAGACCGTGCTCGCCCGTTACGGACGCCTTTCCGGATTTCTCATCGACGAGGCAGAGGACATGCCGTCGAGCTGTGCGATCCGGCATCGCTTCGGCAGCCTCGTGAGCGCGTATCGGCTCATCGGCTACGATCCCGGCATCGACTACGCATTCATCGAAATCAATCGAAATCTACGTCGCATGCACCCCGACGTGGTGGCTGAGGTTATCGAAAAACTTCGCGGACATGGCGCCACCGTTTTCGTGGACGAGGAAACCGACCTACTTCACATCAACGGCGAGATCACGGCATCACTTGTCATCTCGCGATGCACTCAAACCGAGGCGGGATCGCTCCGCTGGGCCGTGCGGCTCGACGAATCTCTCCGACCGGACATCACGATCGCCGCGCGCATGGATGAGGAGAACGAGGCCATCCGCGATTATTACCTCCTTCCCGCGCTGGACATGACGTGGGAACGGGTGCGGCTTGCCGAAGACAACGGCGTCCATCTCGACGCGTATCGCTTTCCGACCCTGGACTATTTCTTCCACCTGGCCCGACGCCGAATGCTGGAGCTTGTCGCATGAAAGAAAAAATCGAGTTCGTCCCCTTGGATAAAATCAGGGTGCTGAATCCGCGTTCCCGCGAGCGAAAGAAATTCGCGCAGATCGTCGAAAACATTCGTCTCGTCGGATTGAAGAAACCGATAAAAGTCAGCCGAACCGGAAGTAAAGATGGTGTCTACGATCTCGTATACGGCCAGGGCCGCATGGAGGCGTTTCGAGCTCTCGGCCACGATCGGATACCCGCCATTGTCGTAGATATCCCGAGCGAAGACCGGCTGCTGATGAGCTTGGTCGAGAACATGGCTCGCCGCTATCCCCGGCGCAGCGATGTCGTCCGCGAAATCCAACGCCTGCTCGCAGCGGGAGATTCTCAGAAACAGATCGCACGCAAGCTCGGCCTCTCGGAGTCATCCGTGTGCGCACCCGGAGGACCTCCGGCCCCTCCTCCAGAACGATGAGGCGCGAGGATTTCAAGGGATGATCGAGTTCATTTCCTGCTCCCCTTAATCCTCCGGTTCGTCGTTTGGCGGCACGGGGATTTGGCGGCCCTCGTCGTCGAGCATGTATTCCTTCTGGCGGGTGGTGCGGTATTCGCCGCCCGAATAGGTGTCGAGCATCTGGAGATAGGTGCCGGTGGTGCCGCCATTCGGGCAGGTGCTGATGACCTGGAGGTAGCCGTTTTTCGGTTCGGCGAAGGTAATGCCGCCGGTGACGCAGAGGATCTGGCGGAAGCCTTTTTTGGTCTGGAGATAGCCGTAGCTCACGGTGCCGTGGGCGAAGCATTTGGGGCTTTCGACGATGTAGTCGTCGAGGCCGTCGGCATTGAGGTCGATGGTGCCGACGATGAGTTCGGGCGCGACGGGGTCCTCGGGGTGATCTCGCGGCCGGTGGGCAATTTGAGGTCGTCTTCGGAAGCCATGGCTTCCTGCAATTTCTTGGGAAGGGTCTTCGTGGCCACGGTGGTGGACGTGAACGGCTCCTTGAGCTTGGCCTCTGCGGGCCAGGGGGCGTCGTCCGCGAAGGCGGCCGCGGCGGACAGCGCAAAGGCGACAATTGGGAATATCCTCTTCTGGATAAATTTGGCGATGCGGTTCGTCTTTTGCGAATTTACGTCCGTGTGCATCAAAGGTGGCGAGAGCTGTGGAGCGAGGCGTTATGTGCGAGCTTCGTGCATGGCCGGAGCGGGACTGGCGCCGCTTTGCGAGAATATTTTGGGAGCGGAGGGTTTCCGGGGAGAAAGGCTGGAGGGAGGTTTGCCAAGCATGTCGCGCAGGGCCATTTGCTCCTGGAGGGTGAAGGTGTCGGCCATGCTGGCAATCGAGCGAAAATAGTCCCCAAGCATTTGCCGAAGGGCGTGGCGGCCGACGGGGGTGCTTTCCACGAGGATGGAGCGGCGATCTTTCCGATCAAGCGTGCGGGTGAGAAAGCCTGCTCGCTCGAGCGTATCGAGCACGCTGGTGACCGAGGCTTTGGCGACTCCGGTCGCCTGCGCGAGGTCGGGGGGCTCCAGATCACGGCTTCGTCGGGCAGGTAGTGCGGGGCGATCTTGCGGAGTTGATCGTAAAGCGTCGTCGTCATCTTTTTCGCGCTCATTTTTTGAGATGCTCGGTGAGGTTGAACTCCAGATGAGGGCCGCGGATCGGCCGCGCGGAACCGGAGCGGATTTCCAGAATGATCGCGGCGGCGATGGGCGGAAGTATGCCGAGGGCGGCGAGGGGGAGCGTGTATTCGAAGCGGTATCTGTCGCCGATGAGGAAATAGGCGATGCCTACCGTGGCGGCGCTCCACGGGATGCCGAGGCCGAGGCACAGCCAAACGAGCCGGCGCACGAGCTTGAAGGCGACGAGGGAGATGCCGCTGGCGAACAGGAGCGAGTCCCACCCGGTGGAGTGGAACTCGCTCAACTGCTGGCTCGTGGCGTAGGCGCAAATGGCGATGCCGAAGCCGACGAGGAGGGTGGTGCCGAGGATGGTGAGCAGCCCGGTGCAGACGCTTCCCGCGGATGATGACGGACTGCTCATGATCAGGCGATGCGGCGGGTGGCCGGGACTCCGGGCTAACGGGTGCGCTTGACGGTGATGATCCTGGCGGGCGAGGGGCGGCCGAGGGTGTCGTAGGCGATGACGGTGAAGCGGTTCTTGCCGACCTTGAGATGGGCTTTGAAGGACCACGCGGCTCCGCCGCTTGCGCGCTTGTAGCCGCCTTTGGGGCCTTTGTAGGTGACGTAGGCGATGCCGGCTCCGGCGGAGGCGCTGCCGCGGATGGTGATGGTGCCTTTCTTCGTCTTGAAGCTGCCTGCGCCGCCGCCGAGGGTGGGCGATGCGGGCTGGGGCTTCGTGGGGATGAGCGGCTCGTGCGGGTTGAAGCGGAGCACGCGGTTGTTTTGCGTGTCGGCGATCCAGACGGTGCGGGGCGAGGAGGTGTCGCTGGCGGTGGTGTCGATGGCGACGCCGCAGGGGTTGTTCACACTGTATTGGTCGGTGCCGTAGTCGCTGCCGGTGAGGCCGGCCTGGCCTAGCACGAGGGTGGCGGCGAGGCCGACGGGGATGTCGATGGTCGTGCCGTCGTAGCGGAGGACGCGGTTTTGCAGGCGGTCGGCGACCCAGAGGCTGAGGCCGCCTTTTTGTTTGCCGTCGGGCACGACCTCGAGAGCGAGGTTTTGCGGGGAATAGAGGTTCGTCGGGCTGGCGGCGGTGGGGACGGCATTTTTGTCGAAGCCGGGTTGGCCGATGACGGCGTCTGCCTCGGCTCCGTAGGTCGGAGCCGTCGGGGCGGTGGTGAATTTCAGGATGCGATTGTTGCCCGTGTCGGCGACGAACAAGACCCCCACGTCGGAGATGGCGATGCCTTCGGGCGAGTTCATGGTGGATTTAGAGGGAGGGTTGGGGGCGTCTTTTTTGTCGGGGGCGGTTTGGCCGAAGATTTTCGTGGCGGCGACGGGGGCCGTGGCGCTGTTGCTCAGCACGTTGCTGAAATAGAGGACGCGGTTGTTGCCGGAGTCGGCTACCCAAAGGGAGGAACCGAATGTGCCGACCCGGATGGCGATCGCGGTGGGGCGAAGCATGGTGCTTGCGCTGGCGGGGTGGGTAATCGTGTCGGTGAATCCTGTCTGCCCGAGCACGGCGTCGGCTGCGATGCCGTTACCCTTCGTGGAGGGCGAGTCGAACCGCAGCACGCGGTCGTGGCCCGTGTCGGCGACGTAGAGGTTGCCCGCCGTGTCGAAGGCGAGGCTGGAGGGATTGTTCAAATTGGTCGCATCCTCGGGCGCGAAGCTGGTGACGGTGTCGAGGCTCGACTGGCCGATGACCTGCTCGGCCTTGGCCCCGCTGCCCATGGCATCCATGCTCGCGAAACGGAGGATGCGGAAGTTCGCCGCGTCGGCGACGTAGACCTTGCCCGTGGTGGGGTCGGTCGCGACGGCTTTCGGGCCGGAGACGCCGGTGGAGGCGAGGGTGGAATTCGCCGTGGCGGTGGTGAATGTTTTTTGCCCGAGGACGACGTCGGCGGCCTGATGGGTTTTGATGATCGGGTCGGCGTGGAGGAGGCCGCCGCTGGCTGCGAGGAGGCAGAAAAGGGCTTTTTTCATGAGCCCTCACGATAGGGCGCTCACCGTGGCGGCATATGTGGGGATCGCCACATTCGGCTTGTAGCGAGGAACGCCCGGAGGCCTGTGCGCCATCAGCCGAGATCGCGCAAAAAACGGACGATCAAGGGGTGGTGTTTCCGCGTGTTATTCGGCCTTTTTGTTGCCCGCGGGCTGCATCTCGAGATGCCTGCCGCCGGTCACGCGCTTCGCGGTGTAGACGAGGCGGGTGGAGATGTCCTCGAGGACCAGCTCGTCTTTATCCAGCCGGAAGATGCGATGTCTGCTGCTTTGGACTCTGTCGGAGCCGGAGAGCGTGAATTCGACGATGTTGTTTTCCAGCGTCCAGGTGCCTTTCGTGCGCAGCCCGGAATCATAGATGCCGATCTTGGTGCCATCGGGGAAATATTCCACCACCGAGTTCTCATCCCGCCATTTTCCGATCAATAGCTCCTCCTGCGTGGGTTTCTTCGGGGAGCACCCGAGGCAAAGACCGGTGATGAGGAAGAGAGAAAGGAATTTGGGCTTCGTCATGGGCGCCGATGATAGGGCGCGGGCGCTGGCGGCCCATGTGGCGACCACCACATTCAGCCCGTAGAAGACACTGGCTCGACGCATACACGCCCTCTTTCACGGAGCCAAAGAGTCCCGCCCCTGCAGGGACGGGAGGGAAAGACGGTCGTGAGGAGGTGACGCGAGGCCGCCAGGCCCTGGCTGTGGCGCTTGTGCGATGCTTATTCCGTAACCCTCGATTTCCATCGCCTCGGGCGACGACTCCCGTGGATCACTGCAACGATGGAAATGAAATCGGGAAAAACTTGATAAATGACCAGGTATGGAAACTTCCGGGGAAGCCCCATTCGAGTTTGGCGATGAACAATGGGAAATATCTCCGGCTGTCGTGAAATCAGGGTAAAGCACGCATCGATACTGCGGACAAACTCGGAGCCTAAGCCTGCGCTGCGGCGCTCATACCAGATTGCCGCCTCGGCAATGTCAGCTTCCGCCTCATCTCTCGTGATGACTGGCAGGCTCACAAACTAGCCAGAATCCGCTCACGGGCAATTTCCCACGGAGTCCCTGCGGCAGGCTGTGCCTCCAGGGCATCAAGGCGTCGGTCCAGCTCGGCAATATGCTCTGGAGTCAATCCCATTGCGGAAGAATCCTCCGCGATGGTATCCCACAGGTCTTCGACAAGCTGAATACGCTCGGAAACAGGCAATCGCCTTAAATCCTGTATTGCGATGCTCACGAGAAAGATTGGTAAATCAAGCGGAGACAGGCTTCAACTCTTTTATGATTGGTCGTGAGGAGGTGACGCGAGGCGGCTAGGGGTTGGCTGCAGCGTCTTGTTAGCCCAATTTAATACTGATTTGGAAGCTGCTTTGGAGTTGGAGCAGGAACATTTGCCATTCCCTTGGGCACCAGAAAAATTTTGCCTGTATAGGGATCTTTTACTTCGGCATTTTCAGGAAAGCCCCTGACATCTACATAACCTTTTTCGGGGGCATATGGACTTTGAACAAATCCAGGCTTTCCTTGCACTGGAAGACCGTATTCTTCTTTTTGGATTTCCGGTGCTGGAGAAGAAATGGTAGAGACATTATCAGGCTGTTTTTTCGAACAGCCGATGACGCCTAAAAACGCCAAAGCAATCAAAGCAGTGTATTTCATTTATAATGGCCTAACGCCAAGCTCAGCTACCCCGAACGGGCGCACAAACTCTGTGATGGCGTGGATGGAAAGGAAAGGCGGTCGTGAGAAAGTAAGGTGAGGCGGCTAGGGGTTAGCTGCAGCGCCTTGTTCGGCTTTTGAGTGTTTGGTAATAAGTCCTGATAAATGGACATTTCGGGCTTCTCGGCGGCGCTCGCGTTCTTTACGTCGGCATTGTCGGCAGCGAGTAGCCTCGGTAAAAACTCCTCCACGAGCAGTTTCATACCACCACTTCTGTTGTAATGCGCTCCAAATTTGAACCTTGCCACAATCCTGACAAGCGAACCGCTTGTCGACGTAGTAACCGCGTTTAAGGAATTCCGGATGGTCGTAGCTATTATTAACTGCGAGTCGGGCAGCGTTAACCGCAATCTTGCTAAATAATACCTTTGGGTCATTTAGCCGGCGTAGTCCTTTGGGATTCATTATTGGAGGTCTATGCTAGATTATATAGCCGAACAGTATATTAGACGGCGATGGGCAATATGAAATATTAGCGGTTTAACACGGTGGGGCATTTCTTAGCTGCCGAGGGCGATGGTGGCGACTTTGCTCCATTGGCCGAAGCGGGCGTTGGCCTCGCGGTAGATGGCGCGGTAGCGCCAGAGGGTGGCGCCGGTGGGCGCGGGGGCGGTGTCGAGGGTGTCGGGTGAGGTGTCGATCGTGAAGAGGGTGAAGGTGCCGGTGCCGCGGTCGACCTCGATCTCGATGGCGTCGAAGCCGGCTTTTTTCCACCCGATCTGCACGCTGCCGCCATTCAGGCTAAGCTCGAGGTCGGGGGCGGTGGTGGCGGGGTCGGGGGCGGCGTGGTCTGCACCGACGATGTTGAGGGCTTCGCCGATGGCCTGGGTGTAGCCGGGGGCGGATTTCACGCGGCGGACGAGGGCCTGGAACCGGCCGAGGATGCCGGGGGCGACGGCGGCGGGCGGCGTGGCGGGGGCGAGGGGGAAGGTGGGCAGAGTGGCGGGGGCGATGCCGCCGTCGCGGACGATGTCTTTCCACGCGGTCCATTCCTGCCCGGCGGCGATGATGATCTGCTGGCTGCCGAGCACGGCGTGGAAGTAGGCGGCGTCGGCGGCCTGCGCGGCAATGTCGGCGGGGGCGAAGCCGAGGGCGGTGGCGTGGTGGTGGTTTGGGTTTTGGTGGTGTGGGTGTGGGTCTTTCCGGGTGGTTTACAGAGTGCGGGGGGGAGGCGGCGGTGGCTGTGGCGGGGATTCCGCAGGGATCGGGAGCGATGGCTGGAGCCTCGGCGATGATCGCCGGATGCTCGGGAACGGTCGCCGAAGGCTCGGCGGGGGTGGCGGGGGCGCTCGGGGACGATTGCCGAGGGGGCGGCAATGGTCGCGGAGTGCGCGGTGAAGGTTCCTCAATGCCCGGGGAGGATCGCCGAAGGCTCGGCGGAGATTCCATGATGCCGGGCGATGGGATGGCGGGGGTGAAGGCGAAGAGGGGCGTGAGTGGGTGGGGCGTCGCGCTTCGGGCCATGCGGGGAGGCTGCTCGGCCCGCGTTCTCCGGGCTATGTGGCGTTCGCAACATTTGCGGTGTCGAAAGCTTTTTTCCCGGCGGGTGGGGGTGGCCGGGCGGGGTGCCTGTGCGGGTGGGCGAGCGGCGGCTTCCGGGTGGGGACGGCGGCGCGGGGCTGGAGGGCGGCGGGGTGGAGGGCCTGGTTGTCTGCGGAGGAGGGGTGGCTGCCCGTGGGCGATATTTTTGCCGATGCACGCGGCCATGGTGTGCCGGGGTATTTGCTCGAATATGTGGAGATTGCCACATTCGGCTTGTAGAAAAGATCGGGCGAGGGGCGGCTCCACAGTGTGAGGGGGGAAGGGAGGCACGCGGCGGGGCGTCTATGTGGCGATCTCCACATAGGCGGGTGGCGGGGGGAGGGGAAAGGATCGGGCGTTCTTTCCAGGAGTGTATGATTACGGCGGATGATGGATTGACTTACCGGCAGGCGCTACGCGAGAGCCGGCGGGCGGTGGCGAGCCGCGTGCTGGAGAATCCGGAGCGGTGGCTGGAGATCGGACGGCGCAACTTGCTCCGCCGGTCTGCGCATTGGCAGCGGGCGTGCCACGATGCGTGGCGGGTGATGCTGGAGACGTGCGAGCCGACGGAAATCTCGCGCATCCTCAGCGACCCGAATGGGAGCTGGGAAGAGGCGCTCTGCGAGACGCATCCGTTTGACGAGGGGTAGGCTACTGCGGCATCATGAGCGACGCGTGGTTCAGCGGGCGCATGGACGACTGTTACGAGGTAAAGCGGAGCGAGCGGCGAATGCTGATCCCATGTGGGACCGTTAGACACAGTGTGAGAATTTCAGACCCGGTGCGGAACTTTGCCGGGGATGGCGGCCTGAGTCTTCGCAGTGAGGAGCTGGGCGGCCATGAGGCCGGCGGCGTAGCGGTTCTCGAGGCCGAGCTTGGGGTAGATGTTTTCCAGGTGGCGGCCGACGGTGCCGGTGCTGACGCTGAGAATGATGGCGATCTCGGGATTCGATTTTCCCTGGGCGAGCCAGTAGAGCACCTCGCTCTCGCGCGGGCTGAGGCCGAGGCCTTGGAAGAGGGCGTCGTTTTCGTCGATGGCTTCTTTTTCCTGCATGACGAGCCGGTAGGTGCGGGTGCGGGGACTGCGCATGAGGTGAATGCCGAGCTGGCGGCTGCCGCGGTGGATCTGGAGCGGGGTGACGCCTTTCGAGGTCTCGGAGGGCTGCTCGAGGGCGAGCTGCTGCACGACGAACCATTCGCGGATGATGTCGGGCAGCAGGTCGAGGAAGACGACGACGCCGTAGTCGGCGAGGAGGTCGCGGGCCGCGGGGGTCCATTCGCATTTGAGGGCGACCATGCTGACGGTGGTCTGCGCGACGCGGAGGTTGCGGTGGCTGCCGAGGGCGAGGCCGGTCTGGGCGGCGAGGCGGTGGTAGATCTGCTGGATGTGGGGGCCGAGGAGCTTGAGCTTGAGCCGCTCGGCGGGAGAATACATGCCGTAGCGGCCGCGCATCTCGGCGAGGCTGAGCATGAGGGTCGATGTGAGGTGGATGTCGAAGCAGATGAATTCTTCCTTGTCCACCTGGCGGCAGGCCCAGTGGATGTCGCGCTTGCGCCACTCGGTGCGGCTCATGTGATGGGAGGCTGCCTGGGGCTCGTCGGCGCAGTTCAGCCAAAAGGGGGTCTGAGTGGCGATCAGGGTCTGGGCGAGGGTGTTGATTTCCTCAGCGACGGGCGCGGCGGGGTGGTAAATGGTGGAGAGGGCGATGGTGGTGCGGCGGTCGATCCAGTTCACGGCGCAGACTTCGCCGCACATCACGGAACGCATGGCGTCGGTGATGTGCGCGGAGAACTCCTCCATCGTCTGCGTGGCGTGCAGCTCGAGCACGGCGGCATTGAAGGCCTGCACGTCTTTGGATGTTAGGGTCGTCACGGTGGCTCTCCTCGGGAAATATTCTTAGAGGCCAGGCGAGCATTTAACGAGCCTCGATTGGGGGGCGTCGCGTCGTGGAGGGGATCGGTCTCGCCTGGAGGCTGTGAAGTGAATCCGCAGATCGTGCAGATTGTCGCGGATTTTTAACATCGGGGGTGGCATTCCCTTCTGCGCGATCTGCGTATGAGCGCTCCTTCCGCCTTGAGTTTTTACGCCGTCTCTATGGCTGCGTGCTCACGAGGGGTAGCTTTCCCGGGCTTTTGCCGAGAGGGCCTGCGTGACCATGAGGCTGGCGGCGAAGCGGTTTTCCACGCCGAGCTTGGGGAAGACATTTTCCAGGTGCCGGCCGATGGTGCCGGGGCTCACGCCCAGGATGATGGCGATCTCGGCGTTGGACTTGCCTTGGCCGAGCCAGAAGATGACCTCGCTCTCGCGGCGCGTGACGCTCAAGTTCGGGAAAAGATTGTCGTAGTCGCAGGACGCTTCGGTTTCCTCCATCACCAGCCAATACGACGGGGAGGGCTCGCGGCGGCGGAGAAGGTAGAGCGAGAGTTTTCTTTCCCCGCGCCGATAGGTGAGGGGGGCGGCTCCGGAGGTGACTTTCGCGGATTGCTCGAGAGAGTGTTTCTGCTGGAGGAACCATGTTTTGATCGTGTCGGGCAGGTCGTCGTTCGCGACATGGATGCCATACGCGACGAGCAGGGCCTGCGCATCCGCCGTCCACTCGCACGCCCGACCATCCGCGCCCAGGTTCACCTGCATGCCCTGGGTGCGCCGGTCTCCGGTGCCGATGTGGCCCTGCGCTTTCATCCGATGGTAGGACTGCCGGATGTGCGGGCCGAGCAGCTTGAGCTTGAATCTCTCGGACTCGGCGTAGCGCCCGAAGCGCTCGCGGAAATCGCGCACGCGCACGGTGAGCGAGTCGGTGAGCGGCACGTCGAGCCCGATGGAGTCGAGCTGCCCGCTTTGCTGGTAGACCCAGTGCAGGTCGCGGCGCGACCATTGCGCGTAGTCGATGAAGTCGGAGATCGCCCGGGGCTCGTCCACGCATTGCAGCCACGCGGGGCTCTGGGACGGGGCCAGGGAGTTGGCGAAAGCGCTCAACTCCGGGGAGACCTCGCTTTCCGAGAACAGCCGGCACGCGAGGGAAATCGAGCTTTTGGGGTTCACCCAATCCACGGCCGCGAGCGTCCCGCCGATAATCAGGCGCAGGGCCTTGTAGAGCTGCGCGGGATAGTCCTCGGTCGTCCGCGTCTGATACAGCTCCAGGACGGCTTGGTTGAATGCTTTGATTTCCTTGCTGGAAAGGTCTGCCATGGGAACCTGTGGACTCCGCCTGCATCCGCGGTGGGTGGCTCCCTGCGTGCGGCGGAATCTTGCGGTCCTTGGAAATAGGGGGTCCGCCGGGGCAGGGGAATGTGGCGGACGCCCCATTGATCTTGTAGAAACCATTTGCCATCGCCGGCCGAATCAAGTGAGTATCCGCCCATGGGCAGCCAGGTGGAGCGAGTGGCCAAAAGCGCGATGGAGATGGCGCAGGAGCGCCTCAGCGAATACGGCAGCGTCAAGAGCCGGAAGGATTTCACCCAGGGGCAGCTCATGGCGCTCATCGTCCTGCGGCTTTATTTGAAGACGACGTATCGCGGGCTGCTCGGTTTTCTGGCCGGGCACGGCCACATCCGCGAGATCCTGGGGATGGAGAAGAAACTCCCCCACTACACGACTCTCCAGAAATTCGGCGCCCGCCAGGAGGCTGGGAAGCTCGCCGGCAGGATGCTGGCCTCGCTCGAGAAAAACCTGGGACGGAACTAGCCCCAGGCGGCAGCCGAGGCCCATTCCATGCGGCTCTCCGGCCCTCCCGGCGATTTCGTCACGCGCACTCGCGTGGTGATGCCGCGATAAGCCTCGCCCTGCCGCGCGGGGCGTCTTCCGCAGGATAGGGCGGCCCCGGGTCGCACGCATCTCGCGGCCCCCATTCACGCGCTCGGCGGCCTTCCTGCCGGATATGGTTTCTACAAGGGGATTGTGGAGAACGCCACATTTTCAGAACCGGGGCCGGGTCTCATGGTCGGCGCGGGTTCAAATGGAAACGCAGCATCACATAGGGGGAAGAAATGTGCCGGCGGAAGCGCGGCATGCCTCGCAGTCCTTTTCGCGCACCACCGGCATCGATTTGCGGGAGGTCGGTTGCTCTTCCGGCAAAGGGAGAGCCGTCGGCGTTTCTCCCGCGAGCGGGGCGCCATGCCTCCCCCCGCAGCCCGCATCTTTAAGAAAACACCAAACTCCGTCCGAAAAACCCAAGTCACTAATGAAAACAACGCTAGCGCTCCTCACTGCACTTGTTGCCGCGGGTCTCGCCCATGGCGCCATTAAATACGATATCACCGATCTCGGGCCAAGTGCGCCCGGCGACAGCTTTGGTCTTGCGATCAACTCCACAGGCCAGGTCGCGGGATATTCGACTCCGGCGAACACCCGCGCTTTTCGTTACACGGTCGGCGGCTCGATGGTGGGTCTCACCTCGCCCGGCACAGGGGATGCCAGTATCGGCAATGCGATCAACGATTCGGGCGTTGTCGTTGGCAATACCAATACCAGCCCCGGCGGCAAGAGAGTGGCCGCCGTCGCCACGGGCAATGCCCTGGTGCCTCTCGGGACGTTGGGCGGGCTCACTGGGAACGCATTGGGCATCAATAATGGCGGCACGATCGTTGGCACCTCGACCATAGACGCCACCGCGAATTCGCCCACCCATGCGTTCTACACTACGAAATCCGGATCGACCTACACGCTGCATGATATTGCAGGGGGGCCGCGCGAATCGATAGCCACTGCGATCAACAACTCGGGGTGGATTGTAGGGCAATATCGTTTCATGGAGGGCCTGCCTTATGTGGCGTTCCTATATATATCTGTTGGGCAACCGGGGGCGCAATTAACGCCTTTATATACGCTCCCGGGCGGCACCACGAGTGGGGCGAGCGCAATCAACACGAAAGGTGATATCGTTGGTTATAGTGAAGTTAAAATAGGTCAGGGCATTTTTGGACAGATCCAGACCCACGCTTTTTGTTTGCCGACCAAGGACACCGGCATGGGAGGATTCACTTTAAACGATTTAGGCGTTTTTCCGGGTGGAAGCTACACTTATGCCCGCGGGATCAATGACTCCGGACTCATCGTGGGTTTTGGAGACGTGGTCAGTAATGGCATGGTTACCACCCACCCCTTCATCACGACCAGCCCGTCTCGCGTAGGCCTTAGTGATCTCAATAACTATATCGACCCGGAATCTGGCTGGGAGCTAAACTATGCTTATGCCATCAATAATGCCGGGCAAATCACGGGCCAGGGACTGAATCCGGAGGGGAAGTTTCACGCCTTTTTGCTCACTCGTAGAGTTACACCCACGGGATATCCTCATCCGGCCGATACGAGCTATGAGATCGACGGAGACTATAATCTCTCCCTCTCCGAAGCGACCGCGTATCGCACGGCATTTAAGAAAGGCGAGAAATGGCCGACAGCAGAGGGTGAGGAGATAGACATTAGCTATGCCGTCAAGTCGCGCCTGATTCTGCTGAAAGGCGGCTGGTATACCGTGGATCCCACTCAGAATCCGCCAGACAAATGGGCTCCCGACCCCGACCACCCTTAAACGCTCCATCTTCCATGAAGCCAGACGTCTCAATCCGTGCCCTTTGCCATTCATCGCAACTCTCCAGAGGTGCTGGGCTGGTTCCTCGCTGGCTGCTGTCCATACTTCTGGTTGGAGCGGCTTATCTCTCGTCGTTCGCGACGGCATCTGCGGCGAGCACGGCGGTTCGGGATTTGCCGGCGAATTACGTTCCCGGAGTGGCGTTCCCGGTGCAAATCGTCGTGACGCCGGCTGCCGGAAGCGTGACCTGGGCGGTGGTGGAGAACGTGCCGCTGGGATGGGTGGTGAGCACGCCG